>JBATLU010000329.1:0-23221 GCA_049289475.1 Pontixanthobacter sp.
GATATGCCTTCTCAAGACCTAACATTGCCCCGAGGGGCGGCCCCCTCCGCTGTCCGTCCGGCGGCCCAATTCACCTGCAAAGCATTGTATTTTGGCTAAAAATCTTCGCCTACCAAAGGTGACAGTGTGTCACCTTCGTCAACCGAATGTCACCTCGAACAATGCCTATTGCGCGCACAAGTTTGCTTCAATTTGCAATTTTCCCACCATCAGCTAGCCTTCCCTCGGGCGCCCAAATGGCGATGACGGTAATTGCCGCATTGCTTTGTGCAAATGGGGAATATCATGAAGAAGATTCTGATCATTACGGCTGTCGCCTCTCTGGCGGCATGTTCAGCCGAAAAAACGACTGACGAAGCAGCTACACCAACAGAGGCCGTTGAAGCGGCTGCAGAAACAACCGCTGCGGACGGCGGACCCAGCACTGGCACTTTCAAAGTGACAGACGCCGATGGCAAGGTGAGCATGGAAGAACTTCGCGCCGATGGCACTTACACCGCAACGACCGAAGGCGAAGAGCCCAAGACCGGAAAGTGGGAACAAAAAGCCCCCGAGTCGTTCTGCTCAACGCCCGATGAGGAGGGTGCCAAACAGAAATGCTATGCCGAAACAGTCGATGACAAAGGCGTCTGGACCTCGACCGATCCGGACGATGGCACTGTTTCAACGATTGAACGTGTCGAAAGCTAAGGCCTAACCAAAGCTTTGCATATGGAGGGCATCGCGGCGCAAAACGTTGCGGTGCCCTTTGCTTTCAGGCTCTACCGCCCGACCTCAAACAGCGCATATTCAGCGCGCCAGTTTGCCCCGCTGGCGCTGATTTCTCTTTCGCTCGCAAAGAACCAGCGGTTGGAAATGGCGATATTCAGGTTGCGCGCGAGAACCTCGAAATCCTTGACCGTGACGTGGTGGATATTTTGCGTTTCGTACCATGTAACAGGCAGATGTTTGGTCACCGGCATCTGCCCTTTGCTCAGCAGCGCCCATCGCATTTTCCAGAAGGCGAAATTGGGAAAGCTGACGAAGGCGCGGCGGCCAACGCGGAGCAATTCTTGCATGATCCGGTCGGGCCGCGCGGCGGTTTGCAGCGTCTGGCTGAGGATCGCATAGTCGAACGCGCCATCGGGATAGAAAGTCAGATCACGGTCGGCATCGCCCTGCACCACGGAAAGCCCGCGCGCGACGCAGCGTTCGACGCAGGCACCGTCAATCTCGATCCCGCGTGCATCGACGTTCCTTTCGTCACGCAGAGCCGCCATCAGCTCGCCATCACCGCAGCCAACATCGAGCGCGCGGCTGCCCGGTGCGATGTGATCGAGAATGACCGCAAGATCGGGGCGGAGTGTCGGCTTCATTCAAGGAACCCCTTCACCACCCGGTCGAGCGCGGGGACGTCGAGCAAGAAGCTGTCATGCCCGAACGGCGCGGAAAGCTCGACGAAGCTGACCGGTGCGCCCGCCGCGTTGAGCGCGTGGACAACGTGGCGGCTTTCCGCAGTGGGATAGAGCCAGTCGCTGTCGAAGCTGATCAGGCAAAAGCGCGCGGTGGTGCCCTTGAAGGCATCGGCCAGCAAGCCACCCCCTTCTCCTCCGGAGAACTCTTCGGCAATATCGAAATAATCCATTGCGCGGGTGATATAGAGGTAGCTGTTGGCATCAAACCGGCGGGTGAAACCGCTGCCCTGATAGCGCAGATAACTCTCGACCTGAAAATCGGCATCGAAACCGAAGCCCTTCTCGGTCCGGTCCTGCAAGCGGCGTCCGAATTTCTCGGTCAACCCTTCTTCGGAGAGATAGGTTATATGCGCTGCCATCCGCGCGACTGCCAAGCCAGCGTCGGGCGTGGTTCCGCTAGCGTAATAATCGCCCTCTGCCCATGCGGGATCGGCCATGATTGCCTGACGACCAACTTCGTGGAAAGCGATGTTCTGCGCCGAATGTCTTGCGGTGGTGGCGATCGCCAGCACCCGTTCGGCTCGCTCGGGGAAATTCGCGGCAAGGCTGAGCGCCTGCATCCCGCCCATCGATCCGCCGACCACCGCGTGAAGTTTGTCGATCCTCAGCTGACCCAGCAGTCCGACCAGCCCACGCACCATATCGCGGATGGTGATAACCGGAAATCGCATCGCATAGGGCTGGCCATCGGGCGCGTTGGAGGCCGGACCGGTCGAACCCATACAGCTGCCGATCACATTGGCGCAAATGACGTGGAAACGGTCGGTATCGATTGGCAGATCAGGGCCAACCATCCGGTCCCACCAGCCGGGTTTGCCGGTCACCGGATGCTCGCTCGCGACAAATTGGTCGCCGGTTAGCGCATGGCACAGCAGGATCGCATTGCTCTTGTCTGCTGCCAATTCACCGTAAGTTTCGAACGCGATGCGCACGCCTTCGAGCACCTCGCCGCTGTCGAGCGGGAGCGGATCGGGAAGCGTTATCGCATTAAAGGCAGGATTGGGTGCCATGGCGGGGCGGATTGGGGCACCCTAGCTGCGCTGTCAATCGGGCAATTTTTGCCCTCTGTCCTAATCATCGCAAAGCGGTTAAACGCCGCCTCGTTATGACCGACCAACCACGCTCCACACCCGAACCCAAATCCTGGATCAGGGCGATCCACGCCTATGTCCCGGGCAAGGCCAAATCGGACGACGGACGCGAGCTGGTAAAACTGTCCGCCAACGAGAATCCGCTGGGGTCTTCGCCAACCGCAATTGAGGCGTTCAAGACAGCGCTAGCACCATCATCCTATCCCGATCCGGATTCGGCAGCATTGCGCGCCGCAATCGGGAAACAGCACGGCATTGATCCCGCGCGGATCGTTTGCGGGACTGGCTCGGACGAATTGCTCAATCTGGCGGTGCAAGCCTATGCTGGACCCGGCGACGAAGTGCTGTTCTCCAATTTCAGCTTTGCGGTTTACGAGATCGCCGCGCGGCGATGCGGGGCGACGCCGGTGATCGCACCAGACAGCGATTACGGCACCGATGTCGATGCGCTGATCGCAAATCTTAGTGCCAATACGCGGGTGGTGTTCGTTGCCAATCCCAACAATCCGACCGGCAGCTATCTGCCTGCAAGCGAGATTGCCCGACTGCACGCCACCCTGCCCTGCGATGTGCTGTTCGTGCTCGACCAAGCCTATGCCGAATATCTGGCCGAAGCAGAGGATGATCACGGCTTGGCGCTTGCCGCTGCGCATTCCAACGTATTGGTCACGCGCACCTTTTCCAAGATTTACGGGCTTGCCGGGGAGCGGATCGGCTGGGCTACAGGCCATGTCGAACTGATCGGATCGCTCAACCGGATACGCGGCCCGTTCAATGTCACCAATCACGGTCAAACGGCCGCACTGGCAGCAATCGGAGATCAGGGGTTTGTAACCGCATCGCGTGATCATAACACCCGCGAACTGGCACGTTTTATCGAAGTGATCGAAAGCCTCGGCAATCACGGGCTGCGGGCACTGCCAAGCAAAGCCAATTTCCTGCTCGTGTTGTTCGAGGGTAAAGTTACCGCAGAGCAAGCCTACAACGCCTTGGCAGAAGGCGGCTACGCAACCCGCTGGCTCCCGGGAGCAGGCCTGCCACACGGGCTGCGCATCACCATCGGCACAAGTGACCAGATGGACGATGTTTCGCGCATTCTGCGCACTCTGGTGGAGGCCGCCTGATGGCCATCCGCAATGTTGCAATTATCGGGCTGGGTCTGCTGGGCGGGTCCATAGGTCTCGCCACCGCCAAGCATAATCCGGGAATAAACACCAAAGGCTACGACACAGATCCTGCGACCCGCGCGGCTGCACGTTCGCGCAATCTGGTCGGCACAGTAACTGAAAGCGCCGCCGATGCCGTCGCTGGTGCCGATCTGGTGATCCTGTGCGTTCCGGTCGGCGCGATGGGTTTTGCCGCGGAGGCAATCCGCGAAGCCTTGCCCGCTCATGCGATCATTAGCGATGTCGGCTCGTCAAAACGCTCGGTGGTCGAGACATTGCAGGCGGCTTTGCCCGTCCATTGTATCATCCCCGCACACCCCGTTGCGGGGACCGAACAGAGCGGGCCGGACGCAGGCTTCGCTGAATTGTTCGAACATCGCTGGTGTATTCTGACCCCGCCCGACGGTGCAGACAAAAACTCTGTGGGGCAGCTATCGGCATTCTGGGAAAGTCTCGGCTCCAAAATCGAATTGATGGATGCCGCGCATCACGATCTGGTGCTCGCTGTTACCAGCCATATTCCGCATCTGATCGCCTACACCATCGTTGGCACGGCCTCTGACCTGGAAGATGTAACCCGCAGCGAAGTGATCAAATATTCAGCGGGCGGCTTCCGCGATTTCACCCGCATTGCCGCATCCGATCCGACGATGTGGCGCGATGTGTTCCTCAGCAACAAGGATGCGGTGCTCGAAATGCTCGGGCGCTTTACCGAGGATCTGACCGCGCTTCAGCGCGCGATCCGCAATGGCGACGGCGACGCATTGCATGATCTGTTCACCCGTACCCGCGCCATCCGCCGGTCAATCATCGAACAAGGTCAGGATGATGCTCGACCCGATTTCGGGCGCAGCGATCACTGATTATTGAGCGCATTTATCGCCTCTGAAACACGCGCTTCGATCTCCGCACGCGGCAGACCGGGTGGTATGATCTCGCCAAACCGGTAAGTAATCATACCGGGGCGCTTGAGCCACCGTTGGTAAAGCGGGCCGCTGTTGACCGCGACTGGAACAACCGGAATACCGATCAACTTGTACAGCCCCGCAAATCCGGCCTGAAGCTTTCCGCGCTGGCCATGCAGCACCCGCGTTCCTTCGGGGAATATCACGAGCGGACGGTCCTGGGCTGCCAATTCCCGTGCCGCCGAGACCATCGCCCGAAGCGCTTTGGCACCTTGGTCGCGGTCAACCGGCACGCAGCCATAGACCCTTGCACCCCAGCCCCAACCGGGGATCCTGAACAACTCTCGCTTGGCGAAGGGGGCAGGCCAATAGAAATTAGCCGGAGCGTCGAGCGCTTCAAAAAAGCTTTCGTGCTTGATCGCGTAAAACACCGCGCCTTCAGTTTTCTCGCCTTCGATTTGAACCTCGATGCCGATAAATACGCGCAGGCACCAGCGGTGGAAATTGCACCAGCGGCGAACGCAGCGGCGGAGCGCAGGAACGCTGAAATACATAACCGAAACAGCCACCAGAATGAATAATGGGCTGATCAGATAGAACGTCAGATAAAACGCAATATTACGCAGGATAAGCACAGCTGAACTCATCGTCCCCATGTAGCAGAAACGAGCGACGCCAGCCATTTGTGATATTCGAGGAACAATATCCGGAACGATGGTTCGGATGGAACCGCATCTTCCACCACGGTTACATTGGCCGGCAAAGTTTGAAGCAATTCATTCGCGGCGCGCCGCATATGCCAATCAGTGGTCACCAGCCGTAGCGATTTGACTTTGCGTTGCTTGATCCAATCGGCTGTTTCCGCCGCATTGCCCCGTGTGTCGACTGCCTGAAAGCCAAGCTCGACGCAGCACTTCATAAGATTTTTGGGCACTTCGAATTGCGCAGCAAATTCGCCCGGTTTCACTTCCGGGTCGACGCCAGTAACCAGCATGATTTTCGCTTGCCCAGCCTCCAGCACTTTCAGCCCGTGTTCGATCCGTCCAGCCGCACCGGTGGGCACAATCACTGCCTCGGTCTTCTGCCCTCTGACAGGGCCGGGCAAGGCAATGGTGAACCACAGGAATCCCATGAACCACACTATCGCCAAAATTGCGATGAACCGCCTGATCACAGCATCCGCCTCAATGCGGCAATCACCGTCAGCCGCGCTGTAATCATGGCCAAGGCAACGCCAGCGATCGGAATTGCCGCAATCAGCAGCCAATCGAGCCAGCCCAATGCACCGCCCGCCATCATGCCCGACCCCAATTCATTGAATTGCCGGCCAAGCAGCAGAATTGCGCCGAGCCCCAGAGCAAGGCCGACGGATCCGCCAAGCGTGGCGTCAAATCCAATCGAACGTTCAAATATCCGTGCGATCTGGGTGTCGGTACCGCCAAGCAAATGGACAATCTCGATCGTATCCTTGTTTGTCCCGAGCGCTGAACGGGCAGCCAACCACACTGCCGCCGCGCTCGTCAGGCCGAGCAGGATAACCAGCGCAGCCGCAAGCAGTTGGAGCGACGAAAGGGCCGAGAAAACTGGCCCAAGCCAGCTTGATTGCGCATCAATACGCGCAGCTGGCGCAGCTGTTGCGAGAATTCCGCGAAGGTTAGCCAAAGTCCGCTCGCTGGCATCTTCGCGCAATCGCACGTCGATCAGTGCCGGAACCGGAACCGCTTCATTGTCTGCGCCAATTCCCAGCCACGGCTCAAGCAGCGCCGAAAGCTCTTCATCCGGAACACGGCGGATTGTTGCAACAGCCGGATTTTGCGCCAGAGCTGCCTCAGCGGCTTGCGCCTGCCGGTTACGCTCGGGGGCGGAGGCTTCGACAATCTGCACGGTGACCCCGCCCGCCAATTCAACACGCGCATTGGACACAACATTGCTAAGCGCCAGACCGCCAGCCGCGGCAATCACGGTGAGCGCAATCATAATCGCAATCACCCACGGCATCGGTCCGGCTAGCCTTGCCTGCGGCACCAATTGCGCGGCCCGTTCACCGCGGAACGGATTTAATCCACGCGCAGTCTTCTGGCCGATGGCAGGTGGCTTCTTCATCCGTTGCCTCCCGATGGGCGAGGCGGATAGCGCAGCGCACCCGTTGGGTCCGACAGACGCCCCTTGTCGAGCCGCATTATCAGCGAGGCCGGAACCTTCTTGAGCAAATGCACATCATGCGTAGCCACCACCACCGTCGTGCCAAGCCGGTTGAGCGATTCGAACAGGCGCAGCAATTTCAGCGCCATATCGGGATCGACATTGCCGGTCGGCTCATCGGCCACCAGCAAATCAGGCCTGCCAATCACCGCCCTTGCGATAGCCACGCGCTGCTGCTCACCGCCAGACAGAGTGGCTGGCAAGGCATCCAGCCGGTGCGCCAGCCCGACCCAATCGAGCATATCATTGACCGGCTTGCGCAAATCACTTTCGCGCACGCCGGATACGCGCAGCGGCAAGGCGACATTATCAAATGCCGATAGATGCGGCACTAGTCGAAAATCCTGAAATACAACGCCCAACCGCCTGCGAAATTTTGGCAAGCGACTGCGCGGCATGGTGATGACATCGGTCCCGAACATCCGGATTGCCCCGCGTGAAGGGCGCTGCGCCAGGTACATCAGCTTGAGCAAAGAGGTCTTGCCTGCCCCGCTGGCACCGGTCAGAAAATAGAAACTTCCCGGGAAAAGCGTGAAAGATACGTCGCTCAGCACTTCCCGATCTGTGCCGTAACGCAGACCGACATTGTCAAATGTGACGCCTTCACCATCGGACGCACTCATGAAATGCCGCCTATTTGCGCGATTTTTGTGTGCGTGCTTGCCATAGGCTCAGGCCTATAGCCGCCCTTCGGTGTGGAAAAAAGCCACAGTGAGACCTACCCACAGTCCACAAAGCCTTGTTGCGATTCGCACACAGTCCTAAGGGATGGGTAACCATGATTATAGCCTGCCCCGCCTGCTCCACGCGTTACGTTGTCCCCGACAGCGCCATTGGCGTGGACGGCCGCACGGTGCGATGCGCCAAATGCCGCCATAGCTGGTATCAGGATGGCTCCGAACTCGATCTTGCCGATTATAGCAAACCGCAGCCTGCTGCCGCGCCTGTGGTCGAGCAGCCAGAGCCGGATCAAGCATCTGCCGAAGCCCGTGATGTTCGCCCCGGCTTTTCAAATACACATAGTTCGGCCGGCAAATCGGACACCGTCAGCGAACCGCGTGTTTCAACTGCTGAAAATGAACACGAATCGGTCGATCGCGTGCCCCCACCGGTTGTATCACATGTGCCGGAAGCCGAATCTGCGGATACTTATGACCGGGAATTTTCCCAGTTTGATTATGAGCCTCCGTTCCGGCCAAAGCGCAATCCGCTCAAGGTATGGACCGCAGCAGGCGCAATCTTTGCCGTACTCGCGCTCGGCACAGTCGCCGCTGTCAGTTATTATGGCTTGCCCGATTGGGTGCCAATCAGCCGTCCGATTTTTGCCGCAGGGAAGCCGGATCTGGTGCTTGATTTCCCTGCAGATCAGCAGGACCGGCGCACGCTTCCCGATGGCTCGGAATATTTCAGTGCCAGCGGTAAAATCACCAATGTCGGGCGCGAAACCCTGGCCGTGCCTTCGATCCTGATCGTGATGCGCGATGAACGCGAACGGATTGTCTACAGCTGGGAAGTCCCCTCCCCGCAACCGAAGCTCGCGCCAGGTGAAGACATCTTAATCAACGAAGTTGTCACCGATGTTCCCAAATCGGCAAAATTTGCCGAAATCGGTTGGAAACCGAATTAATCCCTCCAGCTGCTTAGCCGCGCAAATAATTGAGTAGCAGCCTGCAATCGCATGCTTGCGTGCCTCGATACACTTTGCTAGTGGCGCGCTCCTACCAAGCGGGGCGGATAGCCTGCCCCGACTGACTGAGTGCGGTCGTGGCGGAACTGGTAGACGCGCAACGTTGAGGTCGTTGTGGCCGAAAGGCCGTGGAAGTTCGAGTCTTCTCGACCGCACCAAACAGTCCTAAGTGATCTCCAGAGATACGATCGTCGCCAGAACCCGCGCCATGATCTGCTCGTCATGCTCGGGGCCAGGGCGATGCAACCGGACCTGACCCTAAGTCCCTATTGTGGCGGACATTACCAACCGTCCGTCTGCGCCCATCGCTGACAATTCATGTTGTCCGCCGCCCAGCTTCATCGTCAGATGCAGCTGCTGTCCGCAATAGGCAGGCGAGCGCCCTTTGAAGGCAAAGGTCTTGATAGCACTGTGGCCCAATTTCTGGGTCGCAAATCTCAGCAGCAAGCTCGCCATCAGCGGACCATGCACCACCAGAGCGGGATAGGCTTCCTCGCGCTTGGCATAGTCCGCATCATAATGGATCCTATGCGTGTTGAATGTCAGCGCGGAGTAGCGGAACAGCAATTGCGGCGTCGGCGTGAGTGCGCTGAGGAAATCGAAATCACCTCCGGTAAATCCGCTTGCGGCGGGCAAAGGCGCCTTCTCGGTCGCAGCGGCGCGATAGACCAGCGTTTGCGTCTCGCGAACCGATAGCTGGCCTTCGGCAAAGGTCTGATGCAGCACGCGCACAAACACAAGTTCGCCGGATGAACCAGGCTTATGTTCGACACCGGCGACCTCGCTGATCCGGTGAATCTTCGCACCAATCTGGAGCGGCGTCAGAAACTCGACATCGCTGGATGCCCACATCCGCCGAGGCAGTGCAATTTCGGGAAATCCAGCAATTTTCTTAGGGTGCCCGTCAGCGCCAAGATCATCCATCGGGATCGTTGGCGGCGCAAGGCACCAATGCAGTCCATGTGGCGCGTATCCGCCTGTCTCAACTGCACCAATTGTCGCTTCAAACCGGGCGACCAATCCGTGTGTTAGTATATCCTGTGCGCTGTCCAACCGATCTTTCTGCATTCCACGGCCCATCCTTTTCGGATGCTGTCACCGCGCAGAAGCCTGACGTCAACCCTGCTTGCCTAACCAGCTCAAAACCACAAACCGCACGCAGCGCATCGCGGGAACTTGGCTCCCGAAAATTCGCTGCGTAAGGTTTTGGCGATCAGCGTGCAGGCATAGGGTCAGGACCTACTAATCCGGCAGTCGCGGATCGGGTTTCAAAAGCGATAAGCTAACCCAGCGCTTAAGACCCACGGGTCAAGCTTATGCGTTGTCTCGATCACCGGAGTGCCCGCGACGTACCACGTGGCGTCGGTATTGATAAAATACCGTTTGGCATCCAGACTGAGCGCCAGCCCCTCGTCATTCACCGGAATATCGACGCCGGCCTGCAGCGCGAAGCCGAATTCATTGGTCAGATTGAAATCATCAACCCCAAGGCCAATCGTGGTTGCACCGGGCTTTTCATTGAAGAAGATGAAATAGGCCGCCCCGGCACCGACATAGGGTTTGATCCCGCCTTCAGTGTTGAGGTGATATTTCAGCATGAGGGTTGCCGGAATAAGCTTGGCGTCTGAAACCAGCTCCGCGCCGGGCAAGCCGGACACAGCATCGACATCGTGCTGGGTTACGCAGCAGATGGTTTCCAGCGAAAAATTGTCATTGAAGAAATATTCGACCGCGATTGTCGGGACGACATTATTATTGGCCTTAGTCTGGGTGTTGGCCGGTAGTCCGACCAGATCGGTTCGAACATCGGTGATTTTACCATCGGGCAGTACGGCTGTGCCCAGCAGTTTGATCTGCAACGGTCCTTTGTCATCCTGAGCCTGGGCAGGTATGCTGATCCCGGCGGCGAGCGCCAGAGCGAGGGCGGCTGTTACGACGCGCATTATACAATAACTCCGCGCCATAGCGGCGGCACTTTGCCGCCCAGGGTTCTTATGACGCAGCGCATTTCTAAGCTGCGCTCCCGACCCAAACATTGATCCAGCGCAAAATTCGCAAATTACCGCGAAATTTTCGCAAAGTCGGCCATTTTGACATGGATCAATGTTTAGCTGCCAGATCTGGCGCACAGACACTCCATCAGACTGCTTCAACGGGAAGGGAAGCGAATGGAAAATGTCCTCGGCAGAACCGGGGTGCTTTATGCACTGCTCATCTGTGTCGTCGTGGCGATTGCTGCCGCAGCCGATCAGGCCTTTGCTATACAAATGACAATCGTTGCGGCCGCGCTATGCGTCGCAATCTGGTTTACCGCGCGCAGTGCAGACTTCAGCGCGATCGCGCAGGGCGTGTTCAAAATGCCTGCGGACCAATCGACCTACGATGACGAACCAATCCGCTGGGGCGTGATCGCGACGGTTTTCTGGGGACTGGCCGGATTGCTGGCGGGACTGTTCATCGCCCTGCAGCTTGCCTTTCCGGTTCTCAATATCGAACCCTATCTCAATTTTGGCCGAGTCCGTCCGCTGCACACGTCGGCGGTCATCTTTGCTTTCGGAGGCAATGCGTTGATCGCGACGTCTTTTTACGTCGTCCAGCGCACTTGTAGGGCGAGGCTGGCCTTCCCGAGCCTCGCCCGTTTTGTTTTCTGGGGTTACCAGCTGTTCATCGTGCTTGCGGCCAGCGGCTATCTGCTCGGCATTTCGCAAGGCAAGGAATATGCCGAGCCCGAATGGTACACCGACTGGTGGCTGACCGTGGTTTGGGTTTCCTATCTGCTGGTCTTTGTGGCCACAATTGTGAAGCGCAAAGAACCGCATATTTACGTCGCCAACTGGTTCTATCTCGCGTTCATCATCACCGTTGCAATGCTGCATGTGGTGAACAATCTCGACATGCCTTACAGCCTTGTCGGATCGACCAGCTATCCGCTGTTCGGCGGGGTGCAGGGCGCGCTGGTACAATGGTGGTACGGCCATAATGCGGTCGGCTTCTTCCTCACCGCCGGTTTCCTGGCGATGATGTATTACTTCGTGCCGAAGCAGGCCGAACGTCCGGTCTACTCCTACCGCCTGTCCATCATCCACTTCTGGTCGCTGATCTTCCTCTATATCTGGGCTGGTCCGCATCACCTCCACTACACCGCGCTGCCCGATTGGGCGCAAACGCTGGGCATGGTGTTCTCGATCGTGCTGTGGATGCCCAGCTGGGGAGGGATGATCAACGGGCTGATGACGCTCAACGGCGCATGGGACAAAGTCCGTACCGATCCGATTATCCGGATGATGGTGATGGCGCTGGCTTTCTACGGCATGAGCACGTTTGAAGGGCCGATGCTGTCGATTAAGGCCGTCAACAGCCTGTCGCATTATACCGACTGGACCATCGGCCACGTCCATTCGGGCGCACTTGGCTGGAACGGAATGATTACCTTTGCAGCGATCTATTTTCTTGTTCCACGCCTGTGGTACAAAGACCGCCTGTACAGCTTGCGGATGGTCAATTGGCACTTCTGGCTCGCGACGCTGGGTATCGTTTTCTACGCTGCCAGCATGTGGGTTGCTGGTGTCACCCAGGGCCTGATGTGGCGTGAATATGGCGCTGACGGCTATCTCGTGAACAGCTTTGTTGACACCGTTTCTGCAATTCATCCGATGTATATCATGCGGGCATTCGGCGGCGGTCTTTACCTGACCGGAGCAATGATCATGACCTATAATGTATGGGCCACGATCGCGGGCAAGAAGCGGGAGGAAGCGCCAATGAGCGCGCCTGCATTCAACCCCGAGGCAGACCGTCCCGCCCTTCCTGCAGCTGCGAATTGAGAGGCGATCCCATGAGTGATCCTGTCATCACAGAAAAAGCCACCGGCCATAAACGGCTCGAACGCAACGTAACCCTGCTTGCTGCTGCTGCATTTGTAACAGTAGCCATTGGCGGCATCGTGGAAATTGCGCCACTGTTCTGGATCGATAATACGATTGAGAAAGTCGATGGAATGCGGCCCTATACCCCGCTGGAGCAGGCGGGACGCGACATCTTTGTTCGCGAAGGGTGCTACACTTGTCATAGCCAGATGATCCGCCCGTTCCGCGACGAGGTGGAGCGCTATGGGCATTACAGCCTCGCGGCGGAAAGCATGTATGACCATCCGTTTCAATGGGGCTCCAAACGCACCGGTCCGGACCTCGCTCGCGTGGGTGACCGTTATTCGGACGGATGGCATGTCCAGCATTTGAAGAACCCGCAATCGGTGGTGCCGGAGAGCGTCATGCCTTCCTATTCCTTCCTTGCGGAGACGCCGATCAAATTTGAAAACCCCGCTGCCCGTTTGACTGCACTGCGCCGTGTTGGCGTGCCTTACAGCGATGCCGACATCGAGAATGCAGAGAAGGATCTTGCCGCGCAGGCTAATCCCGATCTGTCCTCGGGCGATCTGGAAAAACGCTACCCCAAAACGCAAATCCGCGATTTTGACGGTAATCCGGCACTGATCAGCGAAATGGATGCGCTGGTTGCCTACCTTCAGATGCTCGGCACGCTGGTCGATGTTAACGATGCCGCTGCGCAGGAAGAACTGGCGACGGAGACCGGACGATGACCGCACATTCGACCTATGAGTTCCTGCGCCACATGGCAGATAGCTGGGGCCTGATGGCGATGTTCTTCTGCTTTCTTGTGCTCGTCCTGTGGCCATTCCGGCCCGGTGCCAAAGCCCGCAACCACGAAGCGGCCAATATAATTTTCGAGGACCAGAACGATGGCAAATAAGCACAATGATGGTCCGCACGGGGACTCACGGCGTATCGACCAACCGACTGGCACCGAATTTGTCGGCCATGAATGGGACGGTATCGAGGAACTCGACACACCCATGCCGCGCTGGTGGGTCTGGTCCTATTATGCCTGCATCGTCTGGGCGTTGGTCTATGTAGTGCTCTATCCCGCATGGCCGATGTTCGAAAAGGGCACAGAGGGTGTGCTAGGCTGGACCAGCCGCGGTCAACTGGCTGCAGAGATGCAGACCGAAACCGATCGCCGCGCACCCATCGTCTCGGCGTTGGCAGCAACTCCGATCGAAAAACTGTCCGACAATGCCGAATTCATGCGGACCGCTATCTCCGGCGGTGCAGCGGCGTTCAAGGTCAATTGCGTGCAATGCCATGGTGCCGGCGCAGCGGGTAGCAAGGGTTACCCCAACCTCAATGATGACGACTGGATCTGGGGCGGTGACCTGAAGGCGATCGAAACCACCCTGACCAATGGTATCCGCTGGAGCGGTTCCAAAGAAACAAGAATGAGTTTCATGCCCGCATTCGGCCAAACCGGAATGCTGACCCGCGCCCAAATTTCCGATGTGGCTTCGCATGTTCTGTCATTGTCCGGCGCGGTAAAACCCGGCCCCGCCAGCACGCGCGGCGCGGCGATATTCGGGGCCCAATGTGCTTCGTGCCACGGAACCACCGGAACTGGCAATCGAGCCCTTGGCGCGCCCAATCTGGTTGATGCAATCTGGCTTTATGGAAACACCAAGGCGGATATCGAGCAGCAGGTTTATGCGCCAGCACACGGCGTCATGCCCGGCTGGAAAGACCGGCTGGACCCTGTCACGATCAAAATGCTCGCCGCCTATATCCACTCGCGCGGTGGCGGCGAAGACTTTGCCGAGCTGCCGCTCGAGACTGCCAATCCGGCTGAGACTCCAGCGATGACTGGTGCAACGACTGAGGCCGGAGCTGATGAACAGCAATAGGCCAGGTGACTGGACCAACATCGCCGAAAACGGCCCACCGCAGCCTGGACCGCTTTATGAGAAACGCAAAGGGGTTCATCCGCAGCGCATTGACGGCAATTTCCGGCGCTTCAAATGGCTGGTGATGCTGATCACGCTCGGCGTGTATTATATCACCCCGTGGCTGCGGTGGGACCGTGGCCCCTATGCGCCCGATCAAGCCGTGCTGATCGATCTGGCACACCGCCGATTCTACATGTTCGGTATCGAGATTTGGCCGCACGAATTTTACTACGTGGCCGGGATGCTGATTATGGCAGGGATCGGCCTGTTTCTGGTTACGAGCGCGGTTGGCCGTGCGTGGTGCGGATATAGCTGCCCACAAACCGTTTGGACCGATCTGTTCCAGCATGTTGACCGTTTTATCGACGGCGACCGCAATGCAAGAATGCGGCTCGATGCTGCTCCTTGGGGGCCAGAAAAGCTCGCCAAACGGGCCTTCAAATGGACAATCTATCTGTTCATCAGCTTCTGGACCGGCGGTGCGTGGATTATGTATTTCGCCGACGCGCCAACGCTTACGGTCGATTTCTGGACCGGACAGGCCGCCATGGTTGCCTATGTGACAGTCGCGTTATTGACCGCCACCACCTTCGTACTCGGCGGATTTTTGCGCGAACAGGTCTGCATATACATGTGCCCCTGGCCGCGGATCCAGACGGCGATGCTCGACGAAAAATCGCTGATCGTGACCTATAAGGACTGGCGCGGCGAAAAGCGTAGCAGCGTCAAGAAGGCTGCCAAAAACCCCAGTGAATATGGCGACTGCATTGATTGCAACCAATGCGTGGCAGTTTGCCCCACCGGGATCGACATCCGCGAAGGTCCGCAGATCGGCTGCATCACCTGTGCCCTGTGTATCGATGCCTGCGACCGGGTAATGGCCGAAATCGGCAGGCCGCGCGGCTTGATCGATTACGCGACCTTGGAAGATTGCGAGAATGAGGCAGCAGGCGGAACCCCCAAGCCGATTTTGAAAACGCTCCTGCGCCCCCGCACCCTGATTTATTTCGGGGTGTGGAGCACCATCGGCCTTTCAATGCTGTTTGCCTTGGGTAACCGCACCCATACAGATTTGTCGGTCGAGCATGACCGCAATCCGCCTTTCATGCTGATGAGCAATGGCGATGTCCGCAATGCCTACACCGTCCGGCTCCGCAATATGCAAAGCCGCCCGCGCGATATGGAAATCACCATCAACGGTTTGCGAGGCGGGGTGATGTGGAGCGATGATATGGCGCGCGACAAAGCGGCGCGATCGATTGTCCGCAAAGTATCAGCAGACGAAACACGGATAATCCGCCTCTATGTCGTCGCTCCGCCGCAAACACCGGCACAAGGCTTTTCGTTTTCGGTGACCTCTCTGGACGAATTGCGCGAACAGGACACCAACGAAGTTCGTTTTGAAACTCCGGAAGGCACACCATGACACTTAGGCGCACAAAGCCTTTCACCGGCAAGCATGCCGCGCTGATCCTTGTCTGCTTTTTTGGCGTGGTCTTTGCAGTTAACTTTACGATGGCCAGCTATGCCAGTTCCACTTTTGGCGGGCTGATGGTGGAAAACTCCTATGTCGCAAGTCAGGAATTCAACGGCTGGCTGGACAAGGCCGAGGCTCAGCGGTCGCTGGGCTGGAAAGCCGTAAGCACCAAGCGCGACGATGGACGTCTGGTGGTTAATTTGCTCGGGGTGCCCGGCGGCGCGAAGGTCACCGGCATCGCCAGACATCCTTTGGGACGACTTCCCGATCAAATGCTGACCTTCCGCGCTCCGGATAACGGTCAGTATCTGTCCGACAGCAAGCTGCCCGCTGAACGGTGGATTGTGCGACTGCAGGTTGAAGCAGGCGGCAAAATATGGCGCAGTGAAGAACATATCCAATGATCTCGCGCGCTGCCGATTCGGCCATTGTACCCGAAGTTACCGTGCTTGCGGTGCCATCGATGCACTGCGCTGGATGCATGAGCAAAATCGAGCGTGGCTTGGGCGAGGTGGAAGGCATCGACGCAGCGCGAGTCAATTTATCTTCTCGGCTGGTAAGTGTTACCCATTCACCAGACATAGACCAAAACGATCTGGTGCAAGCGCTCGCTAATATCGGGTTTGAAGCGCAAGCGCGCAAATCCGAACTGACCGCGCCGGTCTCCGCTGTTCGGCCTTTGCTCGCACCGCTCGCCGTGGCATTTTTCGCCGCGATGAATGTCATGCTGCTGTCGGTCAGTGTCTGGTCGGGGGCGGATGGCAGCACACGCAGCATGTTCCACTGGCTCTCGGCGCTGATTGCTGTGCCCGCAATTGCCTATGCAGGGCAGCCTTTCTTCCGCTCGGCGTGGAAGGCGGTCAGCAAGGCGCAGACCAATATGGATGTACCGATTTCCATCGGTGTGATCGTCGCCTCTGGCCTCAGCCTCTATGAAACCGCGATGGGCGGCGCGCATGCGTGGTTCGACGGGGCATTGATGCTGTTGACATTCCTGCTCGCAGGCAGAGTGCTCGATGCCATGATGCGTGACAAGGCCCGTTCGGGTGTTGATGCGCTGCTGAGCCAAGCTGCGAGCGGCGCGACAATCATCGGTCAGGATGGCTCCGTCTCATGGTGCGCAGCGGGCGATCTGCAGAGCGGGTTGGTGATGCGAATTGCCGCAGGCGAACGGCTTGCTGCAGACGGACAGATTGTCGCGGGTCATAGCCAGTTCGACCGTTCGTTATTGACCGGAGAAACCGATCCCGTTTCCGCTGGAACAGGTGACAAAGTCCTTGCGGGCACGCTGAATTTGGGATCACCGGTTGACGTGACCGTTACCCACGCGGGGCAGGACACAACGCTGTCCGAAATCGCGCGGTTGATGGAGGCATCGACACAGAACCGTTCGCGCTACGTCCGCATCGCCGACCGCGCCGCACGGCTTTATGCTCCGGCTGTCCACACGCTTTCGGCGCTGACCATCATCGGGTGGCTGCTGGCCGGGGCGAGCCTGTATGATGCGCTGGTGATCGGCGTAGCTGTGCTGATCATCACCTGCCCCTGTGCGCTCGGCCTGGCCGTGCCGGTAGCGCAAGTTGTCGCCAGCGGCACATTGATGCGGGCTGGCATTATGGTGAAGGACGGCTCTGCAATCGAACGGCTTGCCAAAATTGACTGCGCGCTGTTCGACAAGACCGGCACGCTAACCATGGGCAGGCCGGTTCCCGACCCCGCGACGCTGGCTGCACTCGACCCCCGCGAGGCCGGTATTGCGCTCGCATTGGCATCGAGCAGCCGCCATCCGCTCTCACGCGCTCTGACGAATGCTTTAACCGCGCTCAAAATCAAATCCATCGCGCTTCAAAACGTTACCGAACGCGCAGGTGACGGCGTGTTTGGCCAGTTAGACGGCGTCAATGTCGCGCTCCGCCGTCCTGACAATGCCGAAAAAACAGCGGTCACGCTCGACACAGGCAATGCTGCGACACGGCTAATCGTCTTTGCCGACCGGCTGCGTCCGGAAACCACCCTGGCGCTGGCGCAGATGGAGCGTCTCGGTATCGAGTCCAGCATTATCTCGGGCGACAATCCAACGGCGGTGGATGCTGTAGCCCGCGAAACTAGGCTGGTTGCGCAGGCCAGTGCATCGCCTTCGCAAAAGCAGGATGCAATCGGGCAGCTGCGCGCCGCAGGACATCAAGTGCTGATGGTGGGTGACGGGCTGAACGATGGCCCTGCCCTCGCAGCTGCCGATGCCTCGATTGCCCCAGGAAGTGCCAGCGATGTCGGGCTCTATGCAGCCGATTTTGTGTTCATGCAGGATTCGCTCATCGCCGTGCCCAAGGCGATCCGCGTGTCGCGTGACACAATGCGGATCGTGCGGCAGAATTTCGCGCTCGCAGTCGGATATAATCTGCTGGCGGTTCCACTGGCGATTGCCGGGCTCGTCACGCCGATGATTGCTGCCGCCGCGATGTCGGCAAGCTCGCTGATCGTCGTTGCCAATTCGCTTCGGCTGACGAGGTCTGGCCGATGACCGGCCTGTTCCTGTTGATACCCGTTGCTTTGGGACTAGGCCTGATGGGCCTGATGGCGTTCTTCTGGGCTTTGCGCAGCGGCCAGTTTGATGACCCCGATGGTGCGGCAAGCAGGATCCTGATGGATGAC
Source organism: Pontixanthobacter sp. (assembly GCA_049289475.1). GTDB lineage: Bacteria > Pseudomonadota > Alphaproteobacteria > Sphingomonadales > Sphingomonadaceae > Pontixanthobacter. Next base: position 18,429 of record JBATLU010000329.1, read on the forward strand.
GAGAACGTAGACAAATGACCGGATTTGACTGCGTCATTGCCGCGATCGCGATGCTTCCTGCGGCGATCAATCCATCTCTGCTGGTGAGGCAGGATGAACTTGCAACCACCCTATGCGCATCGGGACAAACGATCGAAATTCCGCTTGGTTCGCCTAAGCTTCCGGGAATTGTTCCTTCAGCCTGCTGTGCCAAAGGATGCCGCAGTTCCCGGCGTAATCTGCGCCAATCCGGCAAAATTGATCCAGCGCAATGACGACGGCCAACCTATCCGCTCAAACGAACGGCATGTGGCCATACATCCCCGATCTGCTCGCAACGCCGGTACCGCGGTACACCAGTTTCCCGACCGCTGCGGAATTTGGTAGCGGCATAAGCGAGGGCGATTTTCTGGACGCTATCGCCAAGGCCTATGGAAACATCTCGCTCTATGTGCATATTCCCTATTGCGACAAGATTTGCTGGTATTGCGGATGCAACACGGGTGCTGCCAACAAACGCCAGCGGCTCGCCTCCTATCTCGATGCGCTGCACAGCGAGATTGCTCTCATTGCCGGCCATTTACCTGCCACCGCGCGGGTAACACGTATTTCATTCGGCGGGGGCAGCCCCAATGCGATTGCACCGGTGGACTTCATCCGGCTGTTCCAAGCGCTGGTGATCGCCTTCCCGCTGGCCAACCCGGTCATTTCGACCGAGCTCGATCCACGCAGCCTAAGCGAAGACTGGGGGCCGGTGCTTAAATCAATCGGGGTGACACGTGCTAGCCTAGGTGTGCAAACATTCGCGCCGCATTGTCAGGCAGCAATCGGCCGGGTTCAGCCGCTCCCTCTGATCGAACGCAGCACCGAAACTCTGCGTAAGGCCGGCGTCAGTTCGCTCAATTTCGATCTGATGTACGGGCTACCCGGCCAAAGCGAGGATGATCTTATTGCATCGCTCGATCAGTCGGTTGCGCTGGGTGCAGACCGCTTGGCGGTGTTCGGTTATGCCCATGTACCGCATCTGATCCCGCGCCAACGTCGGATTGGCGATAGCGCACTGCCCGGCACCGAGGCACGTTTTGCCATGGCCCAAGTTGCTTACCAACATCTGACACAAGCCGGTTATGTACCCGTTGGCTTTGACCATTTTGCAAAGCCAGAAGATCCGCTCGCCGAAGCGGCGCGATCAGGAAATGTCCGTCGCAATTTTCAGGGCTTTAGCGACGATACTGCCGATTGCATCATTGGTCTGGGGGCATCGTCAATCAGCAATTTTCCCGGATTGTCCGTCCAAAACGAGAAGAATAGCGGTCGCTACCGCATGTTGCTGTCACAAGACCGTATTCCGCTGTCAGTCGGGATCAATCGAAGTCGCCAAGACCAATTGCTTGGTAAAATTATCGAAGATTTGCTTTGCCAAGGCCGGGCCAAGCCGGGCCAAGCAGCAGTCGAAGCATCCCGCGAACGGCTTGCGCCATTTATTGAAGCGGGCGTTTGCCGGTTTGAAGGGGGCGAACTCGTAATACTTCCGCATGGTTTGCCCTATGCACGCGGGATTGCGGCGACATTCGATCCTTACCGCCAATCGGCCCCGCGCCGGTTCAGTTCAGCGATTTAGGGCTGGCTTGCTGCGTCACAATTGATCGCCCAATTCCATCCATTCTGCTTCGAGAGCTTCGATTTCTGCGCCAAGTTTGGCGCGGCGCTGCGACAATTCGCCCATCGACAGTTTTGCCAATTCGGTGGATGCTTCCGTAGGTTCGAACATCGCTTGGTCGATAGCCGAGCATGACTTCTCAAGCTCGGCGATGGATTTCTCACACGCGGCAATTCTCGACTGGATCTTACGCCGGTCCTCGCGTGCGCGCGCTTCGGCTTTGCGGTCCTTCTTTGAACCCTTAGCCTGCTTAACCCCGTCATCGCCCTTCTTGCTGCGGCCCGGTTTCCCGCCCAGCACGAAATCGATGTAATCATCCATGCTGCCATCATAATCGACAGCTGTTCCATTATCGACCAGCACCAGCCGGTCGGCGGTCAATTCGACCATATGCCGGTCGTGGCTGATCAGAATTACCGCCCCGTCATAGGCATTGAGCGCCTGCACCAACGCCTCGCGCGCATCGACATCGAGGTGGTTGGTCGGCTCGTCCAATATCAGCAAATGCGGTGCATCACGGGTAATCAGCGCAAGCGCCAACCGCGCGCGCTCCCCGCCCGAGAGGCTGGAAACCAAAGCTGTCGCGCGGTTGCCCGAAAAACCGAAACGGCCCAATTGACCGCGCACCGCACCCGGTTTTGCATCGGGCATAACGCGGGTCATATGTTCGAGCGGCGTATCATCTCCCGACAGTTCTTCGACCTGGTACTGGGTAAAATAGCCGACCTTCATCTTGCCCGAGACGTTCATGGCGCCTTCCATAGTGGGCAATTGCGCGGCCAGAAGCCGGGCAAGCGTGGTTTTGCCGTTGCCGTTGCGGCCAAGCAGCGCGATCCTTTCGTCTGGGTCGATCCGCAAATTGAGGCGTTTCAGGACGGGTTCGGCGCTATAGCCGACCGCAGCCAGGTCAAGCGTGATGAGCGGCGGTTTCAGTTCAGCCGGATCGGGGAAGTCGAAACTGAGCGAGGGATCTTCCATTAAGGCCGCAATCGGCTGCATTCTGGCGAGCATTTTTGCACGCGACTGTGCTTGCTTGGCGGTTGAGGCGCGCGCCGAGTTGCGATTGACGTAGTCCTGCAATCGTGCACGCTGCGCATCCTGACTGGCCTTGGCTGCTTCCAATTGCGCCGCGCGTTCTGCCCGTTGACGTTCGAAACTGTCATAGCCGCCGGGATAAAGCGTCAGCTTTCCGCCTTGCAGATGCAGAATATTGTCGACGACATTGTTGAGCAAATCGCGCTCATGGCTTATAACCAGAACGGTTGCGGGGTAATCCTTGAGGAAATTCTCCAGCCATAGCGTCGCCTCGAGGTCCAGATGGTTCGACGGTTCGTCGAGCAGCAGCACATCGGGCATGGTGTACAACAGCGCTGCCAGCGCGACGCGCATCTTCCAGCCGCCGGAAAAACTGTCGAGCGGCTGGTTCTGCATTTCTTCATCAAACCCCAGCCCGGTCAATATTCGCGCGGCACGCGACGGTGCGGTATAGGCGTCAATCGCCAGAAGACGCTCGTGGATATCGCCCAACCGGTCCGGATCGACGCAGGTTTCGGATTCCGCCAACAGTTCGGTCCGCTCGATATCCGCAGCGATGACCGTCTCTGCCGGAGTACCCTGTCCGCTGGGCGCAACCTGCGCGATATAGCCCAAGCGCGCCTTGCGCGGCATGTCGATACTGCCTTCGTCAGGATCAATCTCGCCAATGATAGCCTTCATCAGCGTCGATTTTCCCGCACCATTACGGCCGATCAGCCCGACACGGCCGCCCGGGGGGATCGCTGCTGTGGCGCGGTCCAATATGGTGCGGCCGCCGAGCCGCACGGTAATTCCTGAAATTCCTAGCATGGCGCGCCGCCTACCAGCACTCTTGTCCATCCGAAAGGCGAGAATTCATCAAACCGGTAAATGATGTGTCTGCTTGACAGAAACCATCGGCTCGGCTTCCAACCAAAGCGGCGGAGGAGCAAGGCTTGGCATTCAATCTCGACTGGAAAATGGGCTTTGAAGTAGAACTTGTCGCGCCGCGCGGCCAGTCACGCCGTGATCTGGCCAAGAAAATCGCCACGAACTGCGACGGCACCGCCGTGCCGTTCTTCCATCCACAATCAGAACCGAGCGATGCACCCGGGCGGCCAACATTTGAAAACCTGACGCTGGCATTCAAAGTATGCGATCAAGCAGGAAGCCCCATCGCGTCCTTCGTCGATGATCTGACGCTTCAGGCCGATATGGACAAGCGCAAGCCACCGCTGGCGGGCTGGTACAGGATTATCGCCGATGATGCGCGAATTTTGCGGTTGGTCATGCGCCATTGCGACGCTGCCATGCCGCATACGCAGTTGCTTGATCCGCTTGCTGATTTGTTTGGAACACAGCCACAAACGCATGAAGGCGGGCTCGTGCGTGTGGTCGATGACCGCAAAATCTCTGTCGCTATTGCCGCCCCATTGCCCGGCGAGCGCGAGCGGCCATGCGAGATCGTAACCGCACCGATTGAGGTAAATCACGAGGAAGCACTGACCGCTTTGCTGGACCAAGCCGGAGCGATGGGATTTTATGTTCCAGTGGAGGGCGCGACCCACATCCATTTCGATGCAAGCGCATTATGTTCTGCGCCTGTCATTGCTCGTCTGGTGGCAGTGTTCGAACGCTTCGGCGACAGCTTGAAGAAATCGGTGGGGGTTAACCCGAATTGCGTCCGCTTGGGCGCGTGGCCCGACAGATTGCGCGAATTGACCGGTAGCACCGAATTTCAGGCCATGGATTGGCCCAAGACGCAAGAATCCTTGGCCAAGCTCTCGCTATCCAAATATTGCGATTTCAACCTGCTCAATATCGCGCATAATAACGCGGAAAAACACACCTTCGAGGTGCGCATTCTACCAGCCACTCTTGATGCCAATTTCATTCTCGAAGCCGCGGAACTGTTTCAGGGCATACTCAAATGGTGCTGCGATTTGACTTCTGGCGCCCGTTCTTTGCCCGAGAGTTTCAACGCCCTGATCGACCAACTGCCATTTGCCGAACAATCGCGCGCCCAATGGAAAGAACGCGCGTCTAGGAACGAGTTTTTGGGTTGATCGCATAGCAGCTGATCCAAACGCTGGCCAAAAATAACGCGCGCTATTCAGTTAACCTAGGGTCAGGACCTATT
>JBATLU010000330.1:0-4993 GCA_049289475.1 Pontixanthobacter sp.
CCGATATCGAAGCCTCAAACGGGGTGATTCATGTCATCGATACGGTGCTGATGCCGAAGTAATCGGTTCAGAATCTACAAGGCATCAATAAAGGGCGGCACTCGCAAAGAAGAGGCCGCCCTTTTCACGGGTAATTTGCGCGGCGTAAGTCACCCGCACTATTTAGAAAAGACCTGGCACCTCACGCTGTGCCGGAGTGGGCTTGTCTGGCTGAAGCAATTGCCGCTCTGATCCCGTGCGCTGCGTGGCCTGAACGCCCGGTGTTCCTGTTATGGCGGTGCAGCTTGCAGCACCGTTGCGCAAAAATGCAAGCGCCTGCGCCACCGACGCTTCATTCGGATCGCCTAGTTGCGCGGTGATATCGTCATCGGCGCGGCAGGTGTTGGGGACAACTGAGGCGAGACCGGTGAAATATTCACCTTGGCCGTCCCGGTTTTCGGTCTTGAATGCTACCGCACGGATTCTGTCATCGCATTCAGCCTTGTCAAAGCCAAATTGACCAACGGGCTTGCCATAGGTGTTGGTTCCTACCAGCGCCATGTTGCTACCAAGATATGGAATGAAGGCGTTTGTAACGAGCTCGCTCGCAGACGCTGTCCCGCTGCGACCGATAAATGCCACTTTGGTTGGGGCAATCGAAGAACCGTTGCTGCCAAAAAAGTCTGTTGTGTTTTCGGACGCTTTGCTCGGCCGCAAAGTTGTGCGGCTGAACACTTGCCCGACTTTGTCGCGTCCCATCAGGTCGCCGATCAATTCAGCGACGCGAACCAACCCGCCACCATTATACCGGAAATCTATAATGACCTCGGTCACGCCTTGAGCGCGAAAATTGCCAAAAGCGGCAATCAGATCGGGCTCGGCGGAATCGATGAAGGTCCGCAAATTGATATAACCAACCTTCTTGGCGCCATCCTGAATGATCTTGGCGCCGTAGCGGTCTGAAACGGGGTCGAGCGAATAGTCTGCCTTCACCACAGTTGTTTGCCGCGTAATATTATCTGCCCCGCGGATTTGGAATGTGCGCGAAACGCCAGCATCCGATGGGCCCAGACGGTCGATCACACCCTGCGGGCCTTCATTGGCCATGATTGTCGCGATGGATTCGAGCGAATTTGCGTTTGCACCGACCGAGAGGAGCTCGACGCCGCGATCAAATCCGCCAGCAAAGCCCGGTGCGGTTTCGAACGCTTCGATAACAAACACACGGTTTGCACCTGTGTCATAGCCCAGCCTGATACCGAATCCGGCGCTCGATCCGGAATTGAAGAATGCGTTCTCCTCCGCGATTGAAGTTATATAGGTAAAGCCGCGATCTTTCGATTGCGCGCGAGCCGGCGCTACGAGCGCATCGAGATAGGATTGAACGGTCGCATGGCTCGCCTTGTTGACATTGAGATCAAGCAAATCGGGGAACAGATACCATTCGTTGAGCACAGCTCGGGCAAAATCCTGCCGAGCGGAAAGCGAGCAAGCTGAAGGCGTTGGGGAGGGCGTTGGAGTGGGGGTGCCGGCAATCGGGCCGCCACCGCTGGTGGATCCACCGCCACCGCAAGCTACGAGTGAGAAGGCTAAAGTGGCACTCAAAACATTGCGACCAATGGCCATGGCAAAACCCCGTCAAATTGCGATCCGCCCACTGATGGGCTGCGAAGTTACGTAAAGGTGATGCCGCCTGAACAGAAGCTGGGCAAGCGCTCGCTTGTGAAAATATGCGTCTTCATCCGTAAAATAGCTGTCTTTGAGGCAATAATTGTGTCGCATCAGTGGAAAACCCGTCAATTCTGCCCCATTTTCCCTTTCGAAGCCTCGCACCGCTGGATTGAGGGGCCTAGAACACCAAGCCAAGGAGAAGATTGGATATGTCTGCAGAAGTTCCCGCCTGGCTCGGCCCTGCTTTGGCCAAACCGCATGCGGGTTATGCAAAGCTGACCATTGCCAATTTGGCTGACGAGCGCACGCTCGGCCGCGGCGGCTTCGCGCTTATGAGCGCAGCCTTCGAGAATGGTGAAGCGCTCGATCCTTGCTTCACCGCTGATGAAGATGATGCTGTCGCGCCTCCGCTGGAATGGAACGCGCCGCCGCCGGGCGCGCAGGAAATCGCAATTCTGGTCGAAGATGCCGATAGCGGCGGTGAAAAGCTGACCTGCCATTGGGCGGTTTGGGGTCTGCCTGGCCAGAAGGGTATGCTGCTCGAAGGAGAAACTCCTCCCCGTGTCGGCAAGAATTCAAAACGTAATTCGGAATGGCTGCTTCCCGCGCCGTCGGAAGACGATGAGCCGCATCACTATGTTTTTCAAATCTTCGCGCTCGACCTACCCTTGATTTTGATGCCCGGTGCAAGCAGCGCCGATCTTGTCAAGGCGATGGAAGGCCATGTCGTTGCTGCTGCTGTGCTGACGGGCACATATAAGCGCGAAGAAGGTGACGACGCCCAAGACATCAATTGGGACGAGGATGAAGACGTAGAATAATTACGCTTACAATAACCAACGCCAATCCAGGAAAGGAATTTAATTATGGCTGGCAAGAACAACGCACTTCAGAAACCTGTAACGCTCTCCCCAGAGCTGGAAAATGTCATTGGCAAGGGCCCGCTTACGCGCGCTCAGGTGACGTCGAAAATCTGGGAATATATCAAGGGCAATGATTTGCAGGACAGCAAGGACAAGCGCCAGATCAACCCCGACGCGAAACTTAGCCCGGTGATCGGCAAAGACCAGATCTCTATGTTCAAGATGACTGCTGCGGTGTCCAAGCACCTTAGCTAAGGTTGATTATACTTTGGGGCGGAGCGGCCAATTGGTCGCTCCGCTTACCCACAGCGCAAGCCAGATTATCAGCGGCTGCGCGATCATACGGGGCACATGATAGGCGAGGCCCAATCCGCCATCACTCCGCGCCATATCCATCGCAAAATGATTGATGTTAGCCGGCCATACGCACAGCGCGTAGAGTGCCAGTCCGATACCTGCTGCCTTGCGTAGTTGCGGAATCCACGGCTGAAGCAAACCGGCGGCTCCGAGCAGCTCGGCAACCCCTGTTAGCAACACGACTTCCTTGGGGTAGGGAACCCAATCCGGCATAATAGTCAGAAAACCAGACGGTGCGGCGAGGTGAAAATATCCGGCGATGGCATAAAAAATCGCCAGAACCCAAAGCAGTATTGTCCGGAACATATCGCTTCCCCCATCACCGCTTTGCGGTAGACTATGCTAGTAACCATAGTGATCGCATTCGGAGATCGTAAATGAAAAAACTCGCCCTGCTGCCGTTCATTGTGTTGCTAGCCAGTCCGGTCTTGGCCGAGACGCCCGAAGATACTGCCGCTGCCGCGCTCGAAGCGGCACCAGTATGGGATGGCCACAATGATGTGCCAATCCAGTTGCGCGGGCGTTTTCTCAATGTCATCGGTGATTTCGATTTTACCGATACCAGCGCGACCGGTCCCGAACATTCTGAAGGGCGGACGATGCACACCGATTTGAACCGTCTACGTGAGGGTAAGGTTGGGGCGCAGTTCTGGTCGGTTTATGTCACCGCTGATTTGGCTGAACCACAAGCGGTGCAGGCGGTGATCGAGCAGATCGATGTGACCAAACGGCTCATCGACCGATATCCTGACGATCTGGCACTGGCGCGAACCGCCAATGATGTCGAGACAGCGGTAAAGAGCGGAAAGATTGCATCTTTATTGGGCATGGAAGGAGGTCATTCGATCGGCTCAAGCCTGGCCGTGTTGAGGCAGGATTATGAATTGGGCGCGCGCTATATGACGCTGACGCACACCAAAAATACGCCATGGGCGGACAGCGCAACCGATACGCCGGTACACAATGGCTTGACCGATTTTGGCCGCGATGTTGTTCGCGAAATGAACCGGTTGGGTATGTTGGTCGATCTGAGTCACGTCAGCGAAAAGACTATGCAGGATGCGCTCGATGTGGCGAAGGCTCCCGTGATATTCAGCCATTCCGGCGCGCGCGCGATTGATGGGCATGCCAGGAATGTGCCTGATAGCGTGCTGGTACGACTGAAGGAAAATGGCGGTATCGTGATGGTGGTCGCCTATCCGGGATATGTGAGCGAGCAACTCCGCCAATGGCTCGGTGAACGCAAGGCAAAGGAGGCGCAGCTCGCGTCACTTTGGCAAGGGCAACCCGATGCCGCCAAGTCTGGAATTGAAGACTGGGATAAGGCACATCCGATGCCAATAGTCACAATCGCGCAGATGGCGGATCATATCGATCATATCCGCAAAGTGGCAGGAATCGACAATATCGGTATCGGCGGAGATTATGACGGAATGGAAACCGGCCCGGTCGGGATGGAGGATGTAACTGGATATCCGCTGTTATTTACCGAACTCGCACGGCGCGGTTATTCAAAAGTCGATCTCCAAAAGATATCGTTCCGAAATATGATGCGGGTTATGCGGGCGGCAGAAGATTATTCAGCAAGTCTAAAGGATGCTTCCCCAATTGAGACACCTGTGCCGGACGGATTGGAATAAATCCCAAAATCTGTCGATTACGCCCGGTCAAGATAGTGCGGGAATGATCCAGACTGCCGACATTGCCACAACGGCCAAAAGTAAGCTTGCGCCTAGCACCCACCGCATGACGCCGGATTTCTGGCCGCCGCTGGCTTCTTGTTCATTTATGTGAATTTCTTCTCCGCGACGTTCCATTATTTTCGCTCCTAGCATAGCGTGGCTGGGTTACAGCTTTCTCTATACTACGCGCTCGATTGCAAAACGTTCCGGCAGTCCAATTGTCCGCTAGTCGCGTAGCAATTCGTTGATTCCGGTTTTGGAGCGGGTTTGCGCATCCACGGTTTTGACAATGACGGCACAGGCAAGTGATGGGCCGGGGCTGCCGTCGGGCAAGGCTTTACCGGGCAATGCACCGGGCACCACAACGCTATAGGGCGGAATATGGCCTGTCACGATTTCACCAGTCTCGCGGTTCACGATTTTGGTCGATTGGGTGATGAA
>JBATLU010000331.1:0-2983 GCA_049289475.1 Pontixanthobacter sp.
TCTTTCAGCTGCCATGCGAGCGTGGTCTTCAATCTGAAATGACTCAGCCAATGCATGTCCAGTTCACGCCCTCGAACGAGACCGCCACATGGCACCGCGAACCGAGGTTGTAGATTTCGTCGGGCTGCACCGGCTGGAAGATCCGGACCAGGTTGGTTGAATCTGCCAAATCGGCCGTAGTACAGGACGAAATTTCGATTCGAGATGTGCGGATCCTGATGCAGATGATCCACACGATCAGTATTGATCGACGAGGCCCGGCGCTTGATGCCGTGGACAATGTAGCGGCGGTTCAGCAACCGCTCGGCGAGATAATCGCCTTCCTGACCGGTGACACCGGTGGTCAGCGCAAATCTAGGCATTTAATATGCCGTTTCAGGTCACGGTAGCGGACAGCGAGAATTAGTTATTTACGCGGTGAACTTTAGTGACATGACACGCAAGTCGTGGTTGCGATGGCTGAAAAGCAATTTGGTAAGAACTGGGCAAAAGCAAAACCTGCTATCAACCCCCGCCCGGACTGGCGCGTGCCTGGATCAGAAACCAACCAAAATTCATTGCATCGCCAACTCAAAATCAAGACTAACCGTCTCGGCCATTCAGCCAAGAAGAACACAACTGTCTAATCCTCGCTCGAATCCTGACCCTCTTGCGAATATTTTCCGCGCGCACCTCATACCTTGCTCTGATTTTACCAAGCGTCTTTATTAAGTTGCGCGACTTCCAGTAGTAAATTTCTGGTATTAATTGATTTTCCTTTAAATCAATGCAATTTTCGACGATATAATTAAAGTGAGCTTCTTCAGAGAAATATTCCGAGTACGCCTTTCTGGCAGATAGCCCCATCGCCAAGTAATCGCTTTCATGACTTGATACGATCTTCTCTATTTCTCTAACATGCCTTTCTTTAATAAAGATGCTGCACGATTTCCAGTCAGGGCCCTTCGGAATGATCCAATTGTCGGACATTATTACGGGCGCGACCCCCAATTGCATAGATTCAAACAGCCTGAATGAACTTGTCCCCGCGCCTCTTGGGCAGAGCGCAAACTTTGAGCGCAAAAGTGCCCTGTAGTAATGCCTCTGGCGATCGGCAACCCGATCCCCCCACAGGTTAAATTCCGAACTAGAATCCTCAATCAGCACATCCTTCCGCTGGAATGGCTTATCAAAAATCTCCTGCCTGACTTGATGACACCTTCTTCCAATGAAGCTCAGCAGATACCTCTTTTCGTTGTAGTCATCCTCTGAGAACACGTGGCCCGCTATGAAGGGATTGAAATAGCCGTTGTGCACAACCTTGTATGATCCAGCGCGCGCTCTTCTATATGTAAAAATGGATTTTTCCAAAGACGTATAGATCCCGCGATTTACAAAACACGGGATGTCCTGCTCCGAAATAGAAAAGCATTTGTCCGGATATTTTTCGATCAGCGCCTTTAAAGCCGAATTATAATCCCAATCATCGTCCCGAACATCGCAAATTATTACAATATCAGCAGAATCCGGATTGTCGACGATAGAATGTTTTTGGTTTGACTGCTCGTGCAAAGAAATCAGTCTCCCCTTGTTTATCGTCCAAACATCTCCTTCCCGGTCACGACAAGTGATGAATACTGAAGCACTCATTCATTCCCCATTTAACAACCGACAGATCCATTGGTTTCGCGAAACCATTCCAGTGCCAACGCCCGGTATATTTGAAATTGATGTCTAGTTCCTATCTGCTTTGCAGATCAGTCGTTTGCTGGCGAACACGGACGATATCCCAATTCAACCTTGAGCCGTTTCGAAACAGCGACCCGTCCACGCTTCGTGCAAAAGCACTAACCTCGACGCACATCCGAGTCCTCTCCGACCACCTCGTCAATCAGATCGCTGCTGGCGGGGTGATGGAGTGCCCGGCTTCCGTGGTCGAGGAGTTGCTGGGTCGGACGAATACCTTTGACACCCGGATTGTCATCGCAGTGTGCGCGACAACGCGCGGGGGATCTCAGCGTTTATTGACAACGGCGATAAAATAGCCGTTGTGCCAGTCGCTTGCCGAGTCGCTTACCTTGGCGTGGCTTTCGTCGAGAGTCGTGCGGATTTCGATCGCCACTTCGATTGACCAATTGCAATCGCGGATGGCGCGAAACGTCCCAAGGCGCCCGGCCCGCCAGTTCCAGTCGTCGACGATGAGAATGAACTCATTGTCGAGCGCGGGCGCGGCGATAACGACGCCGTCGTACTGGTCTTCCTCCGAATGCGGCCCGTCAAACAGAAAAACATTGAAAGAACCGAGGTCGCCATAGTCAACTTTACGGAAATCGGACTCGATCAAGCGAAACTTGTGCGCAGTCGTTATGACCCGGCCGGTGTTGGCCAGAAAAGCGTCGCGTGGGCCGCCGAATTCCGACCAGTTGTCGATACAAACCGCGGTCAGCATGTTGCCCGACAAGGCGGCCGTTGCGGTTGAGCCGGCCCACGAACCGACTTCGAGATAACGCGCGTCGGGCAGCAGGCCGATCAATGTGTTGATCAGATCGCGATATCGCTGGCCCGACATGCCTTCGATGCCGCGCACAAATGCGGGCAAATCCACGGTGCCGCCGATGGCACGTTCATAAGCAACAAGCAGCGCCTTGGTTAGCGGCGAACGCTCGAAGTCGCCGTTGAGATGGATCGCAGGCAGCCGACGCTCTTTGCCGTCCGGCTGGTGGACGGTGGCACGTAACTCGCGCTCTCGTGTCCGCGATTTTTGCCTGGCTACAGCCCTGCGGAAGCTTGGGCCTAAAATAATGTTGACCGCAGCGTTGATCTTGCTTCTGATTGTCATTCGGCATTCATCGCGGTAACGTCCAGCCTCTCAAGCATAATCTTCACTGTCTTAGATCCTTGGCGATAGTGCACCAACCGTTGGCGGTTGAGAAGCGAGCTATGTGGAAACGAAACAATAGTCGCACAGGTGACAAGGTGCGAGCCTGCAGATGATGACGTCACC
>JBATLU010000332.1:0-4627 GCA_049289475.1 Pontixanthobacter sp.
GTCAACGTTCATGGACGAGGAAAGGGTGTCGCTTCGCGTTGAGCCGATTGCCAATGACAATCGGGGGGAAGCTGCGCGGTTGTCGGGGTGCTGAGCTAGGCTTCGAGCCGACAAACCAATGAACCATCACGGCGCGGCAGAGGCCGACGACATTCGGAAATGAAGAAGCGCTGGAGTGATGCTCCAGCGCTTCTTTTATTTCATGCCTATTTGTGGTGGTGGTCTGAACAAACCGACGTCAGGCGGCATTAGCCTTTGACAGACGCGATTGCAGATCGAGCACCGCCATCATGTAGCCGACGCGGTCATCCATCGCCTCGGCGAAGTAGGAGAAATAGCTGGCGTCGTTTGGGACGATCTCGCCAATGACTTCTCCATATTCGAATCGCAAGTCCGCTTCGTGGTTACGGGCAACGGCCTGCATCTTTGTGTTTTCGGCCAGGCAGCTCATGTAGAGCAAGTGGACGCCGCGATTTCGCGCGGATCTGATCACTCGCCCCATCAGTTCGGTGCCAATGCCTTTTTCCTGATATGGCTTCTCGACCGAGAAAGCGGCTTCGGCTTCATGCCCCCAAACGTCGCCTAGTTTTCTCAGCTCTGCGGCGCCACGCATTTCGCCGTCGACGAAATAGCCATAAACAATCGCGCCCATGTCGGACATGCGGCTGGCGTAGTCCTCAATGAATGTGTCGGACACGCCGTGGGCAAATCTTAGCCGTCTGGTTTCTTTGTCCAGCCGCAGAAGATGGTCGCGGAACTTATCGGATTCCGTCGGCCACAACTTGCGGATGGTTCCTCCCCAGAATCGGTGCTCGCTCATGATGAACCTCGCTCTGGCTTCATTGCTCCTGACACCGAGCGCTGCACAGCAGGCTTGGTGCGGAGTTCCCTCATACCGACCCGTCCCGGTATTGCTTCCTTCGTGGTCGGCTACATTCATACTGCATTGCACAATACGACAGATAGGTGGCATAACTTTATTTTTAACAAAGGGATGGCTACAAATGTCCGCGACCAGATGCTGCAGTGCCACATAACTTGGTTCGAAGAGATTGCCGTTATTGCAGCACCTAGCCCATGGTGCGGGTGGAGTTTCCGGGCTTTTCTGGCAATGACGGGACCGCGGGTAGCAGATCGCTTTTCAAGGCATGCAATAACTGCATTCTAGAACTGCGTTTTTGGGGAGTCTGAATGAGCCGCCGAGTACGCGAGCGCTACGCAGAGATGATTGCAGCCGGTGAGATCGAATCAGATCCGGCTCAGCAGCGCGTGGCGGCTCGGCTCGATGAACTGGCCAGTGAGCTGGAAGCTTGGTCACCTAACGGCAAGGGGTTGTTCGCACGCCTACGGAAATCGAGCCCACCGGGGCCGCGCGGGTTCTACATTCAAGGCAGCGTCGGTCGTGGCAAGACGATGCTGATGGACCTGTTTTTTGAGTCTGTGCAGTTCCAGCCTAAACGCCGGAACCATTTCCATCAGTTCATGGCCGAAGCCCACGAAAGAATAGCGATCGCGCGCAAGTCCCACGATGGAGATCCGATTCCGCATGTGGCAGGTGAAATGGTGGGATCGCCGGGCCTGTTGTGCTTCGACGAACTGCACGTAACGGATATCGCCGATGCCATGATCCTCGGCCGCTTCTTCAAGGTTGTGTTTGAACGCAGGGCCGTGGTGGTGGCGACGTCCAACGCATTGCCCGAAGATCTCTACCGGAATGGATTAAACCGGCAGCTGTTCCTTCCGTTTATTGATCTCATCGAGGACAACATGGACGTTGTCGAGCTGGCGTCGGCCAAAGATTTCCGGCTCGATAAGATTTCCGGTCAGCCGCTTTATTTTACACCGGCCGATGCTAAGGCGCGGCAGGCTATGGATCAGCACTGGGACAAGCTCACTGGGCATCATCCGGCCAAAGCCGGAGTTCTTGAAGTCAAGGGACGGCGGTTGAAAGTGCCGGCTGCTGCCGCTGGTGTGGCGCGTTTTTCGTTTGCTGATCTTTGTGAGCGGCCGCTGGGGTCAATTGATTACCTGGCGATAGCGCATGCTTTCCATACGGTATTGATCGACGACATTCCGGTTATGAACCGCGATCGGCGCGATCATGCGCGCCGCTTCATAAACTTGATTGATACATTCTACGACAGCGGCATTTGCATTGTGGTGTCTGCGGATGCGCAACCGGATCATCTTTACGTTGCGGGTGATAGTGCCGATCTCTTCACCAGAACGGCATCTCGGCTGATTGAAATGCGCTCTGAAGAATATGTCGCCAATCGCACGCATCGCGCGACTGGGGAATTGGAAAAGTTGTAATCTGGATTGCGCATAATAGCAGCCGGCCCGACGTTTGGATGTCGGGCCGGTGCAACGTACTTTTAGGCAACGTACTTTTAGAGTTTCTGCGGTGCCTTCCATTCGGACATCGATTCAAGCGATTCCTTTGTGGCGCTGCTCATTACAACCGTTTTGCCATTTGCATCTTTTGAAATGTTCAGTTCATTGAAATTCAGGGCGACATTCTTTTCGCCAATTCCAAGGAAACCACCAACGCCAACAATCACGGATGCAACGCTGCCTTCTTTGGACAGCAAGAGATCGTTGATGTCACCGATTGATTGGTTGGAAGCGTTGAGGATCGATGCACCAATGAGTGTGCTAGCGCGCCAGTCTCCATTCGCCGCAGCGTGCTTGCCGGCAA
The DNA here is from genome assembly GCA_049289475.1 of Pontixanthobacter sp. Lineage (GTDB taxonomy): Bacteria > Pseudomonadota > Alphaproteobacteria > Sphingomonadales > Sphingomonadaceae > Pontixanthobacter. The sequence goes on from JBATLU010000332.1 coordinate 2,699, forward strand.
CGCTTTTAGTGGCGGCCGTTTCACCAGCAGGCTTCATTGCTGGGGTGGCCTTATCCAAAGGCTTGGACTCGGCTGGACGCTCGATTTTTTCTACTGGCGCAGTTGGCGATGTGGGAGCAGTTGGCTGCTGTGCAAACGCTGGCACCGAAGCGGTGAGGGCAAAAATTGAAGCCGCAAGAATAGTCTTCTTCATAGTGTTACTCCTTCCTAGAGTAGCTCTATTGCTCATTTACTTATTTTGGTTCGTTGCGGTTGCCACAGCGGGCAACTGGTAATGAAACTGCTCGGAACGTGCGTTGGTTCCCTCAACTGATGTTGCGTTTCATAACGATTGCGGCCACGGCAAACGGCAGCATGGCGATTTTGGTTCGTTGTCAGCGTTGCAAAACTTTCCCTTCGATAGCCCCGCCAATCAATCGAACGGTCTATTGAATGATTTGAGCTGTCGATTTCGATTGGCGCCGCTGAACAGACCCTGTGCATACGAACCGCGCGCATCTCGCGAAACGCTCACACAAAACGCATGAGGCTTGCTTTGAGCATTGCCGAGCGTGGCAGGGACGACTTGGGCGCGACTATGGGAGCGGGGGCATGGGGAGTGCGTCTGATCGCATGTTCAAATGTGCTGAACCGCGACGCCTTTTCAGCTAAACATGAAATCCAGGCATGAGCATGTTTTTCACGGCGACCCGTTCTACACTTCGCCTAAACATGCTTTGGCCCGGAATTTCGAGACTTTCGTTCGATCGCGTGGGCTTTCCCTTGAGCGGCCGGAGGTTTCGGGCTAACCAACGCGCACAGCGGTTTTGTCGCAGGATCGCTGATGTTTTTTGGGCCGACGCCGCCCCCCGGTGCGCGCCGCGCTCATCCGACCGCTTCATCACATTCAACAAGGGAGACAGACCCGCATGGCGCGCACGAAGATCGCCTTGATCGGTGCCGGTATGATCGGCGGAACGCTTGCTCATCTCATTGGCTTGAAGGAGTTGGGCGACGTCGTTCTATTCGACATCGCAGAGGGTATGCCGCAGGGCAAGTCACTCGACATCGCGCAATCGGGCGCGGTCGAGGGATTCAATGCAACCCTCAAGGGCACAAATGCCTATGCAGACATCGAAGGTGCTGCGGTTTGCATCGTCACGGCTGGCGTGCCGCGCAAGCCCGGCATGAGCCGCGATGACCTTCTCGGCATCAACTTGAAAGTGATGGAGCAGGTCGGCGCTGGCATCAAAAAATATGCGCCGAACGCACTTGTCATCGCGGTGACCAATCCGCTCGACGCAATGGTATGGGCGCTGCAGAAAGCGTCAGGGCTGCCACCGAACAAAGTAATCGGCATGGCGGGTGTGCTTGATTCCGGCCGCTTCCGGCATTTCCTTGCGGACGAGTTGAAAATCTCGGTGCAAGACGTGACGGCATTTGTGCTCGGCGGCCACGGCGACGACATGGTGCCGCTGGTGCGCTATTCGACGATCGCAGGCATTCCATTGCCGGACGTCGTCAAGATGGGTTGGATCAGCCAGGAGCGCGTGGACCAGATCGTTGATCGCACGCGCAAGGGCGGAGGCGAGATCGTCGGTCTGTTGAAGACGGGCTCGGCTTATTATGCTCCAGCTGCATCGGCGATCGAGATGGCGGAAAGCTTCCTCAAGGACAAGAAGCGCATCCTGCCGTGCGCGGCGTATCTCAACGGCGAATACGGCGTGAAAGACATCTATTGCGGTGTGCCGACTGTGATCGGCGCGGGCGGTGCTGAGCGTGTTGTCGAGGTTGACCTCAATGGTGCTGAGCGCGAGATGTTCATGAAGTCGGTGAACGCGGTCAAAACTCTGATCGAGGCCTGTAAAGGCATCGCGCCCAACTTGGGCACTTGATTTGAAGCGGCGCGCCTTCGGGCGCGCCGTTTTCGCTTTATCATCTCACTTCTTC
>JBATLU010000333.1:0-3415 GCA_049289475.1 Pontixanthobacter sp.
GTGTAAGTGTAGGTCAATCCAGAGGCCGGGCTGCCATCGGTGAATACGACAGGTCCGGAAGCGCCAATGCTTGCAACGCACATGATCAGATCGGCGGGCTGTAAGTCGGTAAGTATCACCGCTTGCGCCGACACCGGATTTGGGTTGGACACCGAAAAGAGATATTCCACCAGTGCACCAGGAATTGCTTTCGGATTGGTCGTTCCATTAGCGGGATCGGAGATCAAACTGCTGATCTTGGTTACAGAGAGTGTAGTCACCAGATTGCAGAAGGTAATGTCGTGCAGCGAAAATGCCTGCTGGCCTGGATTCGCCGGAGCAAGCGAATGGTTTCCGTATTCAATGACGATCTTATCGATCGCTGATCCGAAAGTAATGATGACATTGCCGTCGGCGACATCATTATTCGCCGGGATATCGCCATATGCGGTGTTCCCGATGACATAATTTGCAAGTCCATTGGTCAGGGTTGGCAATACTGTCGCCCCTTCCAACTCACCCCTCACAACGATTTTGTCTGCAAATTGAGCGGCCCCGTAATCAACGTCAAACAACGTAAACCGCGCGCCTGCCATCGGCCTTGGCAAGGTGATAGTCGTTGTTACGACATCACTTTGAGAAGCCAGATCCACAAATTCGATCAAAGAGTATTCGCCGGTTCCGAAGCCGCCATGTACAATGTTTTGGTTATTTGGCGACTGACCGCCCAAGGCCGCATTATTCAACCAGGTTCCGGGATTTATGAGTGAGAAATTGATATTCCCCAACGCCCCGAGCGCGTAGCTGTTGTTGGTTGAACCCGGTGTCCATGTCTTGCCATTCCAATCAAACAGCACCGACCCATTCGGACAATTGAACGCCGGCGGTGTGCCCGCCGTGCGTGTGCCAGCGACCGTAAAGGAAACTGCCGCGTAATCATCTTCGCTGGTCACCCCATTATTTGGAGTCGAATCGATATCAGGCACGGAAGATGCGGTGATTTCGGCAGTGTTGGTGATAGTTGCCCCAGAGGTTGAATTGACAGTGGCCACGATGGTTCGTGTCGCCGTGCCTCCCGGCGCAAGTGTTCCGACAGCCCAAGCTCCTGTTCCGCTGTTGTAAGTGCCCGCACCAGACGAGGAAACGAACGTGACGCCGGCTGGCAGCACATCGGTCACTACGATGCCCGTTGCCGTTAGCGGCGAACCCGATGCATTGCGCGCGGTCAGCGTATAGGTAACCGTCGATCCAAACGTGGGCGCCGCATTGCTGATCGTTTTGGTCAAAGAGAGGTCGGCATAATTCGTAGGTGCCGATGTCAGATAAAGATCAGCCTGATAGAAAGTCCCGCTGTCTTGCGCGTAACGGTCGCAAATCTCGAGGGTCCATGTGCCCGCCGCGTTCTGGCCGTTGAATCCTGTCAAGGGTGCCACTGGCGAAAAAGTGTTCTGATACGAATAAGGGTAGGCCCCAGCGCCAACCACCGTGGCTGCCGTGGCAGTATCATTCGCGGTGTGACCGGTTATGCTGCTTGCTGCTGAATCATCGAACAAAACATTTATATGGTCTGCGCCTGCGCCATCGCCCTGCGCCAACTGTATCCGGGTACCCGTTGGAGAAACCAAATACATCAGAATATCGCCGCGATAAGTATGCGCCATCAATACGCCGATTTTGACGTTTGATACCGTATAGCTGGTGCCAACCGAGAATGTTCTAGTGAACGGGTTGGTGCATGGCGTGGCAGTATCGCTGATACCGTTGGTCGCGCTATCGGTGGTGTTGGTATAGCGGGTCACAGTTTGTGCCTGCGCGGTCTGCGCGAATCCAAGCGCAAACACCGCAAAAACAAACAGGAATAGCGTCTGCAGCAGCGTGACGATGTGCTTTGTATTACGCTCAAAACTCATGGTCATCGAATAGCCAGCTATGGTTAACAACCGGCTAAGTATTATCCCGCTGCTGTCAAAGTTCGGACGAGTCATCGGCCCAGCCCCAGGAAGCCGAATGTGTCGGCATCAAATTTCATCCGGACGCTGGCATAGATGCCTTTGTCCGTATTGCGCGATGCGGAGAAATCTTCATCGCGGAAACCGCTGATATTGTAGCCCAGAGTGAACAGCACGCCATCTGCCGGGACAAACCCGATATTCGGACCGAAGGCAAAGCTGGTAACATTGTCGGTCAAATTGGCCCGAACCGTCGCGGTTGCGCCGATTTCAAACTCTTTGCCAATGCCGATCCGCGCATCAAGCCCGGCCAAAGCGCTGAAACCAGCGAGATCAAAGCCTTCGTAGCGGTCAAAATTATATCGGCCGCCAATGAACAGGCCGAATTCGTCGCGGCGATATTGATGCTCGATACCTTCGATACCGTCGAGCTCTTCATATCCGCGCGGCGACCAATTGGTCGAGAGGCTACCGATCACGCGGCGTGATTTTGCATCACCCGTTACGGTCAAGGCAGTGCGTCCGGCAGGTCCGGTTTCCCCGGCAACAGCATTGGTAACGGAGTCGCTGCGGAATTCGATCTTGCCAAGCATTGCAAATTCAGACGCATCGGGCCGATGCGCAAAGGCAATCGCGCCATCGAAAATTTCAGTTGCGGCGGCATTGTCACCCTTGGCTTTGGTCCAGGTAAAGCCCGAACCGACGATGCTACCCTCACCCAATTGGCGGATCGCACCAAAGGTGAAGCCCATACGATTGGCAAACTCACCATCGCGATATTCACCGCGTCCGGTCACGCTCCACCGGTCTTTGCGGTAGGCAGCACCCAAAGTCACAGCGGTAAAATCTTCGAGCAAAATGCTGTCCTGGCCGATCTGGCCGCCACTGGCGACAGGCTGCGCTGGATTGAGAATGTCGTTCACGGGTTTGCCGCCGATTATGCGGCTGCCATCGAGCGTTGCATCCAGAGTGACGGAGCTGGAAACCTGCAATGTCTGCGCCAGACCAAATGCGGCAAAGCTGCGGTTGCCATATTCATCAATATCCTGCTTGCCGAGCGAGGTGACAACCCGGCCACCCTGCCAAGGAGATACTTCTATGCCAGCACGCATTGTCCGCGTGTTGATGTTCTGGCCGTCAGCAATCTCATAGAGACCAACCAGCTTCACATCGGGTGTGATGGCATAGCGCAGGCCAAAACGATGGCGCGCAGGCAGGTCAACCGACTCAGCCTTGTCGAGAGCCAGATTGGTTGTCGCGCTGACTTCCAGCTTATCGTCGAACAAACGCTGCGTCACACCGGCTTCGAGGATCGTGGACACGTTTTTCGTGCCGTCTTCCAACCGGTCGTTAAAGTGTGAAACACCAAGCTTAAGTTCTGTATCGCCGCTGCGATACGAAGTCTGGACTTGGGCCGCGTTTCTCTGGCTGTCGTCCTGCAAGCTGTCGTCCCGCCAGAAACTGGTCACTACTGAGAGTTTCTCGTC
>JBATLU010000334.1:0-2210 GCA_049289475.1 Pontixanthobacter sp.
CTTCGACTTCGGTACGGCTACCGGTAGCCGTGACGGTGATATTGGCTTCGTCCAGTCTGCCATAAGAAATATCTTCAGCGCCCATCAATTCAACAGTATCCTGAGACAGTGCTGGAGCTGAAAGAGTAGAACAACAACTTAATAATAACAGATATTTACGCACAGTAACTCCTATCACAAACGATATCGCTCATGATGAAGCCGGCACGCGAATTCGCGCCTCTTGCATCTGCCCTCGGTACACCCCGCCCGCCAGCTCGAACGACCATCATCGGCAGGTCTCCTGGCTCCCGGATCACCAGACCGCTTCCGCCTTCCCGGACCGCCTGAAAGCGGTTCCAGTGGCATAATGGAGGCGGTCCTCCCCGGTCACAGTTGCGGGGGCAGCGGGCGGTTTGGGGAATACCCCCTCACACCCTTCCCTCTTAGGCCCAGTTTAACCGGACAACCCATGACGTCTCCGCGCCCTTAGGCTTTGACCGCCTGCCTCGCAAGTGCCGCGCCGCAGCTCGACACGGGTAAGGAATTCTTCAGCATAGCGCTTAACCCAGTCTTGCAAGCTGTTCTGCCATGGGACGGTCTGAATTTCTGCGTCGCCAATCTTGGCCTGCGGCTCTACGCGCCTAAGGCGCGCATATGACGCACCCCTGTTTGCCTGCATAAGGATTATTTTGAGCACCAATCCCGCCTTGACCGCCGAACAGCGCACCGCAATTTTTCAGGCCAGGATGAGCCGGAAGAAGGCACCTCTGCTCGTCCGTTTGAAAGCGGCAATGGCTGGCTTTATCGGTGCAGGTCATCGCGGACGCAGGCTTGCCGCGTTGGCGCTGGCGATCGGTGTTCCGGCAATGGCAGCGCCGGGCCAGTGGGAAGCCTATAAGCTGGCCAATGCCGAAGTCGAGCTGGCCGACACGGCCAAGCCGATGGGATTCGAGCAACCGGGCATGAGCTTTCCGGGATCGGCATTCTACTACATCGAAGATTCGCAGCTGGCGGCAACCGAAATCGAGCCGCGCGATCTGGCGGTGTTTGATATGACCGGCACCGGCGATACCGAGGCCGCCGAATTGGTTGTCGCGAGCAAGGCTGGTCCAGCGGCACGCGCATTCTCGATTTCGGGCGGCGGCCTCGACAAATCGCGCGCGCTGCAATGTCTAACCAGTGCGGTCTATTATGAAGCCGCCAGCGAAGCGATTGCCGGTCAGGAAGCGGTGGCGCAGGTCGTGCTCAACCGCGTCGCGCACCCGAGCTATCCCAACAGCGTCTGCGGCGTTGTGTTTCAGGGTTCCGAACGCAAGACCGGTTGCCAGTTCAGCTTCACTTGCGATGGTTCGCTGAACCGCACTGCCAGCGCAGTGGCATGGGCACGGGCGCGCAGTGTCGCCCAAAACGCGCTGTCGGGTTATGTCTATAAGCCGGTTGGCCTCGCGACGCATTATCACACCATTTGGATCTACCCCTATTGGGCGCCCAGCCTCGATCCGATCGGCACAATCGGCGCGCACCGTTTCTATCGTTGGAAAGGCAATGCCGGCCAGCCTGCGGCATTTATTTCCCGCTATGCCGGATTTGAGCCCTCGGCCGCGCCGCATCCGCGTTCTGCCACGGTAGACGATGATAAAATCAGCGCCGCCGACCCGGTTTCGCTCGCCCGTGCGTTTGAGGAAGCGCGGCTGAAAGCCATTGCGGACGCCGAGAAAAAATCGCCGCAAGCCTCGCGCGCGCCCGCTCCGTCCTATTCGGCCAAGATCGAGGAACGCGGCGGTGACAAGCAATATACGGCGGAAAACCTGCCCGAAAGCAGCGGCATCAAACCCGAATATGCCAACAGCGGCCGGTGGATAGCCGAGCCGAAATAGCGACCAATGCTGCGACGCAGCAAATGTATTAACGGCTTCGAAACCCTGTGTTGGAACCAAGCCTTAGGTGAACCGCCCTATAAGCATCGAACGAACCGGAACGAGCCCACGATCGGCTCGTCGTTTAACATCGAGGCTATCGCTGATATGACTGTCCACTTTGCTGCCGCCCGTTCTGCGGCGATATCCCCGGTTGCACGCGCTTTGGTGCGGCGGCGGGTTGAACATGTCGCCAATGATAATGATGATGGCCAGAATGACGATCTGCTGCTGCGCGCGGCGCTGCGCCATTTCGCGCAGCACGGCCTAGCTGCCGCAAGCGAAGCCCGCAAACAGGCCGAAAGCGCATTC
>JBATLU010000335.1:0-4023 GCA_049289475.1 Pontixanthobacter sp.
GCGGCCGCTCGGTGCCCTTCTGGCGGGTGACGAAGAACTGGTCGTCGGGCAGGATTTCGCGCCATTCTTCGTCGCTCTTTTCCACCCGGCGGGGCGGGGCCGGATTGCCGTTGTTTGCAGTGCTCACAACATCTTCCCAAGTCATCATGGCTGTCTCCTGAAATTCGATTGGCCAAACCCTTATACGCATTTGCGCGCGGGCCGTAGGTACCGGCTATAATTAGGGACAAATTCAATAAATCTAAGCCCTGCCGCGAAATTACCTACCGCAAACGGCGTTACAGCAGAGCGAGAATATCCTGCAAATCGCCGCGCACCCGGTCGATTACATCTTGCTTGTAGGCGGTAATCGACGCACGCACTGCGCCGTCGGCGGACCCATAAAGCTGATGCAACGCACCAGCCAGCGGATTATTGGGTGCAATTCCGCCGATCAGCGCGCAAATAGCGGCAGAGGATTTGGCCAGAGCTTCTGCAATCCGGTGGCGATCCTGCTGGCGGAGGGGAGTATCCAATCAAACCTGCGCATATCAGGGACTTTGGTGGTAGCGGTTTGAACGAATTTGTTGCATAGCGCCTGCGGAAATTGGGCTGTCGCTGCGTCAAAAGTCAAATGGATAGCCTGAACAACGATAACCCAGTCGGCAGGTGACGATTATGGCGAATATCGAACCGGGCATGTTTCAGCCTGACCGGCCGCTCGATGGCCGCCGGATTGCCATGTTCTCCGGAAATTACAATTATATCCGCGACGGTGCCAATCAGGCGCTGAATCGTTTGGTCGCGCATCTCGATTCTGCCGGGGCGCAGGTCCGCGTCTATTCACCAACCACCAGAACACCCGCGTTCGAGCCTGCCGGGACATTGGTTTCGGTCCGCTCTTTTGCCTTGCCGGGCAGGGGAGAATACCGATTGGCGACAGGCCTGCCCAAACGGATCAAGGACGATATACGGCAATTTTCCCCGCATTTGGTGCATCTGTCGGCGCCAGACATATTGGGCACCAAAGCGCTCGGGTGGGCCAAGTCCGAATTGCGGATTCCGGTTATTTCCAGCCTGCATACACGTTTCGAGACCTATCTCGGTTACTACGGACTGGGCATGTTGCGGCGTTTGATGGATAGGCATTTGACCAGCTTTTACGGTCGCTGCGATTATGTTCTGGTACCCAACCGTCAAATTCAGGAGGAAATGGCGCCCATCCACGGTGACAGGATAAAAATCTGGGGCCGCGGCGTCGATCACAGCCTGTTTAGCCCACAGCGGCGCAGCGAAAGCTGGCGGCAACAGATGGGATATGGCCCAGAAGATGTCATCCCGCTGTTTTTTGGCCGGCTCGTGCTTGAAAAAGGGACCGAGCGCTTTGGCGAGATCATCAACCGGCTTTGCCAATTGGGAATCACGACACCGCCGCTGGTTGTCGGTGAAGGGCCTGCGCGTGCCAAGTTGGCACAGCTATTGCCGCAGGCGCGCTTCACTGGCCACCTGACCGGAGAGGAATTGGCAGTCGCGATTGCAAGTGCGGACGTGCTCGTCAATCCGAGCCAAAGCGAAGCCTTCGGAAATGTAAATCTTGAAGCAATGGCAAGCGGTCTGGCGATTGTTGCTGCCGATTGCCCGAGCTCGCGCAATCTGATTGTTCACGGCCAGAATGGCTGGCTCTGCGACACCGAAAATGTCGAACTCTGTGCCGATGAGGTTCGCGCTCTGGTGGAAGACCCAAGCCGCCGCGGCGCGCTGGGTGCTGCTGCCGTAGAAACCGCCGCTCATTATCATTGGGACAGGATTCTTGATCAGGTCGTAGAGATTTACTGCAAAGCATTGGACAAATTTAAGCCTGTGGCAGCCTAATTTGCTTTAGCAGGACGCAATTTCCGTAATGGCCATAGACCGAATACTAAGCAGGAAGTTTTGATGGGTTCTTCGATCTTCGCGATGTCAGTCGCCCTGGCGGCCGCCCCGGCTATGCCCGCAGAGGCACAGCAGGTTCCCGCGGTGCAAGAAAGTCAGCACTTTGGCGCATCGAACAGCAGTCCGTTTCCAATCGATGAGCGGCTCTATCTGGTTCAGGATGAGCGGGCACCCGCAAATGCTGCTCAAGAATTTTCCGCCGATGTGGTCACTCCGGCGATTGCGGATGAGGAAGTTCAGGTCCCGATCGAGGTTGCGGTTCCTGCGGAAGACATTGATTGCGTGTCGGGACCACCGGTTGGTGGCGTTGCAGATGCCTTGCCATCGACCCTTCCGCCCGCCAACGCGGCCTGTGCACCGCAGGATATTGGCGCAGACAATGTGCCCGAAGGCATCATCATCGTTACCGCTCAAACGAGCGCGCCACCAGGCGATCCTTTGGCGGAAATCAATGCCAAGACCTATGAGGCAACGCAAGCGGTTGACCGGGCGATTGTTGGCCCTATCGCAATGGCATACGATGGCAATATTCCCGAGCCGGTGCGTGACGGGATCGGCAATTTCCTCAACAATGTGCGCGAACCCTTGGTGTTCGTGAATTTCCTGCTTCAGCTCAAAATTGGCAAGGCGTTCGAGACTGCGGGCCGTTTTGCGATCAATTCGACCATCGGGGTTGGCGGCTTGTTCGATGTTGCCAAATCCAAGCCGATCAATTTGCCGCGCCGGTCGAATGGTTTTGCTGATACGCTAGGCTATTACGGGGTCAAACCCGGCGCATTCCTGTTCCTGCCGATTCTGGGACCGACCACCGTTCGTGATGCAATTGGCGGCGGTCTGGACAGCATGTTCCTGCCAACATTGGTGGGCAAGCCATTCAACCGCCTTGCCTATACTGTCCCTTCGGGCGCGCTCAATTCACTGGGTGAACGCGCCGATTTTGATGACCAGCTGAAGAAGATCCGCGAAGAATCGAACGACCCCTATACCGCTGCACGCGAGTATTATTTGCAACACCGTCAGGCAGAAATCGAGGTACTTCAAGGCAAGCGGGCGAGCGTTGACAGTCCGCTCTATGAGACATTGGCTGCCGAGGCTGCCAAAGCGGAAGCTGTCCCGGAAAATCCGGCGCAATCCGCGCGTCAAGAAGGCCAAACAAAAGCGGCTGACCAAGCTTTGGTTCCGGCAGACGCCGAGACGGTTGATGTAATCGTGACAGCAGAGATTTCCGCACGACCGAAGAGCTAATGGAACATCATGCCAGCACCAAGCCTTAAATCCTCGTCGGCTCGCTTTCCATAATCGAAATCGCCGAGGTGCTGGAGGTCAGCGTGCCGCGTGTCCATCAGCTTCGCGGACAGGCTCTGGCGAAACTGAAGGAATTGCTGACGCTGGACTAAGTGCGGGGGACTAGGCCGGTTTTCGATCGAGCCAGCGCGCGAATTGGACGAATCCGGTGATCAGGAATGGGACCAGAATGAAGGAGAGAACAATCTTTGCCAGCATCTGGCCAAGCAGCAATTCGGTAATTTCAAACTCGCCGTAGAAGGCCAGCGTGATGAAAATAATCGAATCGAGCGCCTGACTGAGCGCAGAGGCGATCGCGCCGCGGACCATCAGGCTGGCCGTACCTTGCCCTCCCTGACCGCGCAATTTCGAGAAAATCCACACATTGAGCAGAAGTGAGACCAGATAGGCTGCCGGGCCTGCCAGCCACACACGCCACAACTGCTGATGGACCTGGTTGAAGGCTGCCAGATCATCGGGGCGGAATTGCAGCATTTCGTTAGATGCGGGTAAATTGAGAACCAACTGCATTAACACTGACGACACCCCGAGCGGCACGAACCCCCACCAAACAATCCGTTTGGCGAGATTCTCGCCGTGCAATTGGGTGACCGTGCTGGAGATGACAACCAGAATCAGAAAGGCAAAAATCCCCGCTTCAACCGCAAGGTCCGAAGGCCAAAGTCGTATTTGCTTAAACGCCAGAATGCCCGCAACAACGGTCATACCGCCATACAGCAGCAGCATGAATAGCAGAGAGCGGGTAATTGCGGGTGGTGCGTTTTCCTGGGTCATATTCGCTGATTATGGATTGACGCTGTAAAAGGG
>JBATLU010000336.1:0-12702 GCA_049289475.1 Pontixanthobacter sp.
GTGCGAGCTCATAGGCTGTCTGCATTCGCAGTAAGGTATCGGCCCTGACCCCGAAGGCCTTCTCGAAGCGGATCGCCATATCTGCAGAGAGACTGGCATTGCCGTTCAGCAGCGTGCTCAGCGCCTGCCGCGAGACACCGAAGTGTGCAGCGAGATCGGTTACGCTGACACCGGCAGGCTCAACAATCTCGCTCTTGAGCCAGCCGCCGACATGGACAGCAAGCGATGGGTGCATCTTAAGCGCCATGATAATCCTCCAGATCCGTATCGATCATCGCGCCCTCTTCATTCAGGTTGAAGGTCAAGCGCCAATTGCAGGTCACGGTCATCGACCTGGGACTTTTCCCATTTCCTGCAAGTTCATGCAGGCCGAAGTTTGGTGGTACGAGCAGCTCATCCATGCCTTCCGCTGCATCAATTAAGGCAAGCATCTTGCGCAGCCTAGCCACATCACCCACCAAGCCCTTGGGATTGCCGGTTTCGAAGAATCGGCGCAGGCCTTTGTGCCTAATGGATATGATTTCCATGAGGTCTAGGATCGAATCAAAACAAGAGGCCGATGCATGGAAGGTTTCAGAGCTAATTGGGTGACCGGGCTTGCAAACCCGGCCACCCGCTCCTTTAGCAGGAGTGTCGGATAGGCGCTTCGCGGCCATCCAGACGTGTCTGGAGCCAGTCCAAGACTTCATCCTCAACCCATCCCACTCTGTTGGGGCCTAGCTGTACCCGCAAGGGGAATTGGCCTGCCTTTTCCAGACGTGCAATATGCTGAGGTGAATACAGAACAAGCTCCTTCAGCTGGCGCTTTGAAAGAATCCTCATCACGATGTCTCCTTGAAAGAGAGCATCGCGATGCCCCGGTTACAACAATCCCCGAGGAGTCTTTAAGCTAGCAGGACTGCGGCCGATGGCAAATCACCCAGCGCATGGATGCGCATAGCGCGCCAAGGCAGCGCACAATCCGGGGTGGTCGGAAAGGTGGTCTGAAAAATTAGTTTTCCGAATTTTCTATTTAAATCATGTGTTTGTGAAAAGCATTGGTGCGCGGCGCAGTCTCGTGCGAACTGGTCTCTAGCTTCAATTCCCGTGAAAACGGGAATTTAACGGGCAAAATGGGTTAGGGAACACCTTCGTTGCACATGTGATGCTGCTCTGCGCACCATGGCTGTTCGTGTTCCGCCTCGGCGGCGCCGATTCTTCGCTGTTCCTCGTCGCCATGGCAATTTCGGTGTTCATGAGCACCTTTCCCTATGGCGCGGCTGTTTCGATTGTCCTCGACAATGCACCCAAGGCGATCCAGTCGACCGCCGCCGGATTCACCATGTTCGCTGCCAATGTGCTGGTGATCGGAACGGGGACCTGGCTGATCGGCGCTGATATCTTCACGGTTTGTTCAGCAGGCCTCTTCCTCTGGCTCCATTTTCACAATCGCCGGGAGGAGTAACCTGCAAGCACTGAGCCAAAGCGCAGCGACCTGATGGGTCACCGCAACTCCGCTAGACGAGGACGGGTTGGTGCGAACATTCCGATATGTGCACCGGCAGAGCGATCTGGTGGTTGGCGGTCGTACACCAGACGGAAGCCCACATTCGATGCGCCCATTCCCGGATCACGGCCATGGCGGCTTTCGGGGCGATAGCGCTGGCAATAGTTTGGCGCGCACAGGTAACTTCCGCCCTTTATCACCCTGCTCGGCATCGCCGGGTTCATCGGATCGTAGGCTACATTTTCGCTCGGTCCCTTGGGATTGTCGCGATCGTCTGGATCGTGCCCCGCGCGAAAGAAGTCCGAAGTCATCTCCCACACATTGCCGACCATGTCATAGAGTCCAAAGGCATTGGGCTTGAAACAACCCACCGGCGCGATCCCCTTGAATCCGTCACTCGCTTCATTGACAACCGGGAAGGCGCCTTGCCAGCTATTTGCTAGATTAGGACCGGGTTGTTCGGTGTACTTTGGCGCACCGGCACTCGCGGCAAACTCCCATTCCGCCTCGGTCGGGATGCGCCCGCCTTTCCAGTCGGCGTAGGCTGCCATGTCGTCCCAGCCGAGATGCACCACAGGCTGGCCGGGCTGCGCATCGGGACCACCGGGGCCATAAGGCTTTTTCCAGTTTGCACCCGGCACATACTCCCACCAATCAGCGTAATTGCGAGAAGGTCGCTCCGGCGGTACAAACACCGCCGATCCGGGCTCGAGCATATAGGCCGGTATTTGCTCGGCCGGGACGCTGAACTGCTCCGGATCAACTTTCTTTTCGGCTATCGTTACATAGGATGTCGCTGCAACAAATTCGGCGAATTGGCCATTGGTAACCTCGTGAGGATCAATCCAGAACCCGTCAACTGTGGTTTCGCGCTGCGGCCCTTCCTCGATATAGACTGCGCTACTGCCCATGACAAAGGCTCCACCCTTGATCCGCACCGGCTTGTCTGGCGGCGTGGGGCAGGTTTGCGTGGTGGCGAAGTCAACGCTCGAAAGGGGCAACTGCGGTTTTGGTGCCTCGCTCGAACATGCCCCCAGCATGCTGGCCATGCCAAGCACGACCACGCCAAGCGGGACCATGCAAAAACGTGAAATCTCATGAAACCTATCGCTCATAAACCCGCTCTTTGATCAACCGCGCCCATCTGTCAGATGGAGCTTATTCGACGACGCCTTGTTGGGCCAGCTGCTCCATTTCGCCAAAAGTCGCGTTCTCGAGGACTTCCAGGGCCCTGCCCTTGAACGCCTCGCGCGCGGGTTCCTTGCCAGTTTTACGACAGCTTTCAGCCACAAATTCAGTCATCTTTTCCAAATAGCGCCGGTGCAGATAATACAAGGCTCGCTTCTGTCCGGATTCGTCGATCAGTGACATCTCGTTCGAGGTGCCGTCAGTGGCGTATTCATTGTTATAGAGTTGCCATATCAGGGCAAAAGGCAGGTCCAGTTCGATAGCGACCTGCATGACATACCGGCTCTTGAGGAATTGTTGCTTCACCGTCTGAGGCTTTGCCTTGTTAGCATGATAACCATATTCGCCGATGAAAACGCGCCGTTCGAAGGGCAAACCGGGCTTCGGCTGCAATTGCCCTTCGAGGTAGCTTACGGTTTTCCTTAACGGCTCACGGATCGAGGCAAGGTCGGGTTTCTGGGATTTCTTGATTGCCTCATAGCTTGAGTAGGAAACCAGATCGACATTGGCCTTGGGAAGCACATCACGAGCGATGCTGCGCTTGCCCGCCATTGCCTTCTCAACGAGATTGACCTCGACATAATGGTACAATTCCACGTTCTCATGGCTGATTGCCGCCTTCGCATCATCAATCGCCTTCTGGCGGATGTTCAGCCAATCGGTCATTCCTTCTACGGCTTTCATAGAGGGCGTTGACTCGCGCCCTCCGCGTCCGTTCAGCAACCAGTCGCCCTCCCAATTGCCGAGCATGAAAACCTTGCCGCTACCAGAATAGCGTGTGAGCAGCCAGGCGGCGAGTTCATACATTTCATCATAATATGCCCGGGCCTCTTTCGGGCTGACGCCGTCGCGCCAATCGCCTGCAGTGAAGGAATGCACCCAAGCCTGATAATATTTGATTTCCATATCAAATACTTGCTGCAAGTCCGGGGATGTCTTGAGGTATTGTAACGTGGTTCTTGCGCGGCCTGCTGCGTCCCCAGTGCCGTATCGCGCAGCCGACCCTCTCCCCAAAGACAGTTTCATCAGGTTGGAACCCAGCCCCCGGATTTCCATGACCTGTTCCAGCAGCGCGCTCTGCTTGCTGAATTGGTAGAACCCTCCGATAGCTTGCGTCCCGAGAACGTAATTATAGTCTGCGGCAGCCTGATCCGCTGAGTTCTGGCACGAGGCATCCGACTGTGCGAGCGCGGGACTGCCCAGACAGATCGACAACGAGGCTGCGGCCAGATACCTCATTTTCGCCGACACATTTGTTGATGCCCGACCAGCCTTAATTTCCTTTTTGCGCGACAGCCTCACATCAGTCCCTTTCTGAACAATTCACCGTTTGAACGGGTATTGCCCAATATGTTTATTGAGCGCTTCCACAGCAGTCTTCCTGCTCTGCTCTTGGCCGCTTCGTGTTCACGTCGCATAAACGCGCGCAGTTGCGCGCGATCGCCGCGCATATCGAAAGCTTCTAGCAAATAGTCATCGGTCCTGACCATGTGCGCCCTGAGCGCGTCCTGCATTTGCGCGAGCACACTGGCATAGGTTGGATCACCGGCGAGGTTGACCAGGCAATCGGGATCGACTTTCAAATGGCAGAGCTCTTCGGTCGCGCGCTCCATGAAAAAATTGAGACGTTCCCGAACAGCAGGCTTCTGGCGTTCATACTTTTGCATCTGCTTGAATGACATGTGGTTCATGTCATCAACCTTGATAGTGTGTTCACCGTCAACCCATGCGTTGAAGGCATAGCCCCAATCACGCGACAAAACCCCGCGCATCGGCACCGGATATCCTCTGGCGTTCTCATCAAAACCGCCAAAAGCATACCGTCGTTCCTGCGCTGGAACCGAGCCAAGCAAATCTTGCCCAAAATAGGCATGGTCCGCCGGCATCTTTGCCTCGGCGCCGCCCAATATGGTCGGCATCAGGTCGACGGTCGAAACGATCTGAGTCTCAAGGCTGCCCGGCTCAATCTTGCCCGGCCACTTCATCACCAGGGGTGTTCTGAGGCCATTCTGGTAGACGGAGGATTTGGCAAATGGAAAGGGCATGCCATGGTCAGAGAGAAAGATGACCAAGGTCTTCTGTTCAAGACCGCTTTCTCGCAGGGATTTGATGATTTGGCCAACCGCATCATCGGCGCGCTTGACTGAATTGTAATAGTTGCGGACATCCGTTTTTATCAGCGGAAGATCGGGCAGAAACGCTGGAACCGTCACCTCGGATTCTGGGATGATGCGGCTGGGCTTATAGACGTCCGACCCTTTGGCGGCTGCCTCCCGGTCATTGAAATTGGGCTTGTGAGGATCCGCAATATTAACCACCAGATAAAACGGCTGGTTCCGCTTCTTGGCCTGGTCGAAGAAGGCCGCGCTCCTGCTTCCGAAAGCGCGCGGAGAGGATTTCTCTACTTCGCCCGGATCGGATCGATAGTCCCAGTACTTCGCGCTGTCTGCTGCCGGATTGGTGTCGGCGGTCTTGTTGATTATCCCAGTGAAGAAACCGATCTTGCGCAACTCTGTTGCGATCGATGGCGTGGCCGCATCATCAATGTAGAAAAAGCCGGTTGCTCCACTCTGTTGCGGATACAGCCCTGTCTGGAGTGCCACGCGGGATGGCGAACAATTGGCCGCCGCGACGTAGGCGTGCTCGAAACGGCGGCCTTCGTGCGCCAGCTGATCGATATGAGGGGTGATGTCTGCAATCGGATTGCCAAAGGCTCCGACAGAATTCCAGTTCATGTCATCGACTGTAATCAGCAGGATATTGACGCGTTCCGCCTCAACCTTTTCACCCTTTGCCGCTGCGCCAAGACTAATTGCAGCCAGAGTGATGAGAAGAATGCGCAGCCAGATCATATCAACCCCAACATGCTTTCATGCGTTATCATCAACTCGCTTTTGTGTTTTGCCCGGGTGTCGCCTGCGGCAATTCAAAGCCGCAAACGACACTCGTTCAAAATTCCCAATCTGCAAGGACCAGGAGGTCCTATCCGCAGGGTCGCGATCAGAAGCTGACCGCGATCCCAAAGTCATATTTTGGCCCAGCCACAGACAAGTAGTTCACCAGAACCGGATATTTGAGATACCGATAGGTACCGGTGTCGGTGATGTTCACGGCATTGAAGGTCAGGCGCACGTTTTTATTGACCCTATACCGCGCGGCGAAGTCAAGTTGCCCCCGGGCAGCCTCGATCTCAGGCAGGGTTTCCGGCCGGTTGAAACCGAGAGACACGACTTCGCGCTTGGTGTACTCCGAGCGCCAATTATATGCCAAGCGCAGGCTTAGCCCGCCATCATCATAATACCCGCTTACGTTGTAGGTGAAATCCGACAGGCCACGGCGGCTGATTGGGTCCCCTTCCTGGTCCTTAAGATCACTGCTTTCATCGATGATCGTAAAGTTGCCCGTCACACCTAGGTTGCTGAGGATGCCCGGCAGATAGGTAAACGCGTGCGCCATGCCGAACTCGATGCCCTTGATATCGGTTCCACCGAAATTCTCGTAGGTCGTGACCGAGAACAGCTCACCGTCAATTTCGCGATCGGTCGGCACCGGATTGCGGAAGATCGTTGAGTCGATCTTCTTGATGAAGCCCGCGAGCGAGACGTAACTGCCCTTGCCGTAATACCATTCGAGCGAGACGTCGAAATTGTCGGAATGGACCGGTTTGAGGAACGGATTGCCTGCCAGGCCAAAACCTGCATAAACCGGATCATTGTCGACGCGGTTGATATCCAGCCCTGGCGAGATCTGACGCAGGCTAGGCCGGCCCAACGTGCGCGAATAGGCAGCGCGGGCGATGATATCGTCCGACAGTGCGAGATTCAGGTTCGCGCTGGGCAGCCAGTCATCATACTCCCCATTGAACGTCACCAAGCTGTATGTTGTTGGCGTACCCTGGTTCTGGATGTAGCCGGTCGAGCCTGTCTTCGTCTTGACATAACGCAGGCCCACGTTGCCGAACAAGCCAACCTTGCCGATCGTAGTCTTGATGTCGGCCCGAAGATATCCAGCGAGGGTTTCGTCACCAACATCAAACCGGGCATCTCTGACTTCGTAGACGCCAGAACCGGAAACTGGATCAATCGCACGAATATCGAGCATATTGAAATAGTCCTGAACCGACGTGATGTCACAACCTGCGGTGGCATCCCATGTGTCCGGAAGATTACCGCCGAACCGGCTCAGCTCTCCGGACGTGGTCGCCTTAGCAAAGCATTGCGACAGGAACTCCGCAGTTGCCGCAGCCCCTGGATCGGTCGTGTTGTTGGGATCGAGCGGGATTTGCTGGATCACCACTCCCCGGGTCGGGTCCCGAAGGCCATCCCACTGCGTGTAAGGAACAAGGTTGGCATTACCGCCTTCGTTCGCATTCACATATTGCGCACGCTGGAAACGTCGCTTTGCCCAACGGAAGCCGCCCTTGAATGCTTCGAAGAAGCCACCGTCGGTTTCCCATGTCGCATCCAACCGGAACGAGTCGTCGGTGTTCTTCGTGTCTGCGGCGTTGCGCTGATACTGCCGGTAACGGTAGCGTTCGTAGCTGAGATCGCCGGGATCAAGCACAACCAGGCTATCCTCCGCCACGACCGATTTGACTGGCCAATTGGGCGAAGGAAAGGGGCTCTCATACAGCGTCACATTCGGGATCAGGTTGGTGCCCGCATTGAAATCGACGATGTTGTAGAAGTCCTGGCTGTTGCTCCGCGCGCTATCGCCCCCTTGATGCTCGATGCCAGCCTGGAGCTGACCAAAGTTGAGCGTGGTGGCCTTGCCTTCAGAAGTTATGCCTTTGGCATAGAGGGTCAGGTTCGGTGTGGCTTCCCAAGTTCCTTCGAGCGAGTATTGCTGGGATTTGCGCTGGATTTCATTGATCGACGGAGCTGCACCCGTACGCGTGGTGAACGAACCAAGACGGCCAGCCGTCATGACATAAGTCTCACCAAATTCTGGTGTGTTCGCTAGCGGCGCGAACACATTGCCGGGGCCACCTTCAAGATACCCGGCCCGCACCACGTTCGATACGAGGTTCAGGTTGGCACCCGTCAGCGATTGATCCAGATCGGTCAGCACTGCATCCAATCGGATATCCACATTGGAAGCCGGCTTCCATTGCAACGTCCCGTTGAACGACTTTCTGACGTCATCACGGAAACGCGACGAAACACCGAATTGGCCGGGGATGTAGTAAACGTCGTTTGCGTCGCTAAGGCCATCGCCGTTCACGTCGTCAAAGGCGTAATTGTAGGGGTTTGGCAAGGAACCGCCGCCGACCAGATTGGGCACATTGGCCAGCTGGAAGTAGTTGTAATTGCCGGCACCCTGGTTGTTGCCCTGACTTGGTGGCGGGTCGGCATCGCCGGTTTTGCGCAGCCAGATACCCTGGGCGTCATCGAATTCGCCGCCGCCATAGACGTTGGCGATGCTAGCAATCTCTTTATAACCGACGTTGAAGATTAGGCCGAAGTCGCCCAGCGGAGTATCCAGAAATTGCTTCTGAACAAACAGGTTTGCGTCCTGACGCGACAATTCCCCGACTTCGGAATATTTTTCAGTTCCCGACAGGTTGAGGATAAATTTGCGCTTACCCTTGAGCGGGGCTCGCGTTTGGAGGTTGATGGTTCCGCCAAGCGAACCCTCTATCTGGTCGGCGCTAAGTGACTTGAGAATTTCGACACCGGCGAACAGCTCGGCGGGCAGATCCTGAAAATTGACTCCGCGATCATTGCCATTGCTCAAATCGACGTCGCCAGTACCGGAAGCCGTAGCACCATTGATCGTGACGTTGTTATCCGAAAGGCCGCGGATTTGAACCTGCTTGCCTTCCCCATCATTACTGCGATCGACCTGCACGCCGGTAATGCGCTGGAGCGCTTCTGCGATATTGTCGTTTGCCAGTTGGCCGATATCTTCGGCGGTTATTGAATCCTTGATTTCGGAAGCATTCCGCTTGTCATCGATCGCCCCTTCGATCGATTGGCGGATGCCCGAAATAACGATTTCGTTGGCTTGCGCATTTCCGCTGACTTGCGGAGATTGTTCGCCGGGATCCTGCTGACCATTATCCTGCGCCAGAGCTGGCGCACTCGCAACTGCCAAAAAGCCGACAGCCAGTGCCAGCCGTGAACCCGATGCAACGAATTGCAGCCTCATAACTCTTCTCCCCTAGCAATTCTCTCTTCTTCGATTCGCGAATCGTCTGCGTTTCACGAACCCTCAGGTGCACTCTCATCCCACTTTTGGTTCTGACCAACGGTCAATGCAGCGGATTCCAGCTCACCTGTGGATGACGTTAAACGTGCATCGAGTAATAAGTAAAGCAATTTATTTTATCTAAGATGCATTCGAGCCGATGCCGATGAGCCAGGAAACTGACCAGCCTGGTGCCGGTTACACCTCGAAAACCATGCTCAGCCGAGGTTGTCCCGGCAACAGAATGCAAGGCAAGAATCATCAAGAGCTTGACCAAATCTGTTACAACATTAATACATTGATTTTATCAATTAGGGTGAGACAACTCACCAATGGGAGAGGCAAATGCTGTGGTTGCGTGGGGCGTTGACCCTGTTGCTCGCAATATCCGGGGCCGCCGCGTTTGCGGCAGGTGAGAGCATAAATTCGCCAGCGTTAGAGCAGCCTGTTGTGGGCCCGATCAACGCCAGCTTCCCTCCGGCAGGCGTCGCCCTTCGCAAGGATTTCGCGGCTGAACTCTCAGCTCAATCCAGCTGGGCCATGAAGGCGTGGGTTCGGGTCGGCAGCCCGGCAGATCAACCGCAGGCAATCGCGACCCTTGTTGATAAAAGCGGCGAAACGCTCGTCGAGCTAGGCATCGCAAAGCACCGGCTGTTTGCCAGTGCCGCGGGTGGCCGCGCGCAATCCACCGTATTCGGCGGGACCGGTGAGTGGCTGCTCGTCTCGCTTGCTTTCGACGGGGAAAGACTGGCTCTCAAAGTCGGTGACGAACGTCCGGTCAAGACCGCTCTTTCCATCTCGGCCGTCCCTTCCCAGCTTGTACTCGCACCCAGGACTGCGGGGCGCACCCCGTTTGACGGTGCTGTGGCAAGCCTGACCCTGTGGCAAGGCGACGGTGGAACGCCCTTTCAGGCGAATTGGCCAAAGCCCAATCCGGAACTGGTCCTGTTCGAGAGCGGAAGTCCTGGCTGGCCTCTGCAAACGAAGCAAAACATGGGGCCAGGCGCACCTCAGGATCCCGCAACGCTTCCGAAAAGCAGTTCGAACGAACGCCCCCAGTTCACCAGTGAACGTCCAAAACCAACGGCACCCTTGACCCCGACGAGCGCGGGGCGCTGGACCATTGGCGGGTGGCGCTTTCTGGCAGTGCCTGAAACCGATGCAGTTCCTGAAGAGATTTCGCGGCAGGGGTTCGATGATAGTGAGTGGTTACCTGCGACTGTGCCAGGAACTGTTCTGACCAGTTATGTCGACAATCAAGTCTATCCAGACCCAGCCATCGGTCTCAACAACACGCTGATACCGGAGCGCCTGAACCAGCAGGATTACTGGTTCCGCGCAGAGTTCGAGATCCCCGATGCCAACGGAAGTGATTACCACGCGATTGCGTTTCAAGGTATCAACTACACCTCCGAGGTCTGGATCAATGGGAAGCGCCAGGGCGCAATCGAAGGCGCGTTTGTTCGCGGTCGATTCGACCTGCTTTCGACCTACGGCAAGGGGGATAAGATCGTTCTTGCCGTCAAGGTTTCCCCACCACCCAATCCGGGCCTGCCACACGAAGAATCGCTGAAAGCCGGACCGGGCGTCAACGGCGGGGAAATGACGATTGACGGACCTACATTTGTGGCGAGCCAAGGCTGGGACTGGATACCCAGCGTACGGGATCGCAACACCGGTATCTGGCAGGATGTGGTATTCGAAGCGACGCGAGCCGTTCGCTTCGGTGACCCGCATGTGCGAACCGTCTTGCCAAGAGAAGACAATAGCCTCGCCGAACTGACACTCGAGGTGCCAGTCACCAACGAGAGCGATCAGGCACAAACTGTCACGGTTTCGGCAAAGTTTGACGGTGTCGAGGTCCGCCAAACGATCGATCTGGCACCCGGCAGCACGGGGCTCGCCAGATTTGCGCCGGACAAGTTCAAGCAGCTCAGGATTGAAAACCCAAAGCTTTGGTGGCCCAATGGATATGGCGAGCCGACACTACATGACCTGGCATTGCGTGTATTTGCCGGAAGCGCACTGAGCGATTCCCGCACGGTTCGCTTCGGCATCCGCGAAGTGTCATACGAACTCTCACTCGTCGATGAGGCAGAGCAATTGCAGCGCGTCGCAGTTGCCCCCGCCCGCAGCGGGGGCGAACTCCTGATCGATGTAAAGCACCAAGAGATCCGCAAGATCGAAGGTGGATGGGCGCTATCGCTGGCGGCTGGCATCGACAGCACGCCAGCTTTGTCTTCTGCACCGGAGACGTCGCTTGCCCCCAACATCCTATTCCGCGTGAATCATGTGCCCATTGCGGTCCGCGGCGGAAATTGGGGCATGGACGATTGGATGAAGCGGGTCTCGCGTGAACGGCTGGAACCTTATTTCCGCCTGCATCGTGATGCCAATGTCAACACAATCCGAAATTGGGTTGGCCAGAATACCGAGCAAGTCTTTTTTGAGCTGGCTGATGAATACGGCCTGCTCGTCCTCAATGATTTCTGGATTTCGACGCAGGACCACAACGGCGAACCGGGCGATACCGCACTTTTTCTCAACAATGCAGCCGATACCATCGGCCGGTTTCAATACCATCCGTCAATTGCGCTCTGGATCGGCCGCAATGAGGGAGTTCCTCCACCGGTTCTGAACACCAAGCTCGAGCAACTGGTACGCGAGCTGGACGGAACCCGCGCATATCTACCGAATTCACGCGAGGTAAACATGACCGGCAGCGGCCCCTGGAATTACAGGCCTCCGGTAGATTACTTCACCAAGCTGGCGATGGGATTTTCAACCGAGATCGGGACTCCATCCTTTCCAACTCTTGAAACGTTTAAAATGATGATGCCAGAGGCAGATCAATGGCCGATCAGCGACAGCTGGGCTTACCATGATTGGCATCAGGGCAAGGCCGGTGACGTCGCAAGTTTCATGAACGCGATGAGCAACAGGTTTGGTGAACCGCGCGATCTGACCGACTTCGAGAAGAAAGCACAACTGCTGAACTATGAATCCCACCGCGCGATTTTCGAGGGAATGAACGCCCAGCTTTTTGTACGCAACAGCGGCCGTTTGCTGTGGATGACCCACCCCGCATGGCCAAGCACCGCATGGCAAATCTATAGCTACGACTATGATACGCAGGCATCCTTCTTCGGGGCCAAGAAGGGGATGGAACCAATCCATGTTCAGTTGAACCTTCCCGATCGCAAGGTCGCTGTGGTCAACAGCCTCGCCGGCCCGATCGAGAATGCCCAGCTGCGCATCAGCAATTATGATCTAGGCGGGAGGCAATTGGATCAACGCCTTGTGCAGGTAACCGCTGCCGGATACGCAACGACCGAGTCCGAAACCGCTGTGCCAGATGCTCTCTTCGACATCTCATCAGTTGTCCTCACCAAACTCGATCTGCTCGATGCCGGAGGTGCAGTGCTTAGCGAGAACTTCTACTGGCTGGCACGCAATCCTGCTGCGTACCGCGCAATGACGATGATGGAATCGACACAGATCAACTTGCAGGCACAGCTCTCCTCGACCGCTGCAGAGTCCCAGACCGACGTGGTGCTGACGAACAACAGTTCATCGCCTGCGCTGATGATCAAGCTGTCATTGCTGGATGACACCGGCGCACGCATTCTGCCGGCATATTGGAGTGACAATTACATTTCGCTTCTGCCTGGCGAGTCGCGGACGGTAACAATCCGGTCTCCCAAAGCCGGACAGCAACCCAGTTCGGTCAAGGTTGACGGCTGGAACATCGAGGTCACGACAATTGAAATAACGCGACCTAAGCCATCGGAGGGGCAATAATCATGTCGGATCCAATCTATGCTGGCGTGGAATTGGGC
>JBATLU010000337.1:0-2477 GCA_049289475.1 Pontixanthobacter sp.
GGAGTACAGTGTTCGTGCCAGCAAATTCCGATATTAAGTCCGAACAGCTCGAAGCGCGGATCATGAACATTCTGCGCCAGCGGATCGGTAAAAACGAACAAGCCGCCAAGGAGCATGACTGGTTCGCCTCTGCGGTTTTGGCATTGCGCGACGAGATCATCGAACGCTGGATCGAATCCACCTCGCGCACCTACGAAGCCAAAGGCAAGCGGGTCTATTATCTCAGCCTCGAATTCCTGATCGGCAGGCTACTCCGCGATGCCTTGTCAAACCTTGGCCTGACCGCAGAAATGGATCGCGCCTTGCGCGAACACGGGCTCAATCTGGCCGAACTGGAAGAGCTTGAGCCTGATGCAGCGCTGGGTAATGGCGGCCTCGGCCGGCTTGCGGCGTGTTTCATGGAAAGCCTCGCCAGCCTCGATATCCCTGCCTACGGCTATGGTATCCGCTATGTTAACGGCATGTTCCGCCAGCGGATCGATGATGGATGGCAGGTTGAATTGCCCGAAACATGGCTGGCGCATGGCAATCCGTGGGAATTCGAACGCCGCGAAAGCGCCTACCGCATCGGGTTCGGCGGCGAAGTTGTGGTCAAGGGCGAAGGTGTCGAATGGATTCCCGCCGAACAGGTGGAAGCATCCGCCTATGACACGCCCGTGGTCGGCTGGCGCGGCAAACGGGTCAACACGCTGCGCCTATGGACTGCCACTGCGCTTGATCCGATCAAGCTCGATGCCTTCAATGCGGGCGACCATGTTGGCGCGCTGGTGGATGTACTGCGCGCGGATTCGCTGGTGCGGGTGCTTTATCCTGCCGATTCCAGCCCGGCTGGTCAGGAATTGCGGTTGCGGCAGGAATATTTCTTCACCTCCGCCTCAATCCAGGACATTGTCCGCCGGCACGCGCAATATCACGGCGATGTGCGGACCTTGCCCGAAAAGGCTGCAATCCAGCTCAACGACACGCATCCAGCAGTGGCGGTGGCTGAGCTCATGCGCTTGCTGATTGACCAGCACGGCCTCGACTTTGCCGAAGCCTGGGATGTGACGCGCAAGACTTTTGGCTATACCAACCACACGCTTTTGCCCGAAGCGCTGGAAAGCTGGCCCTTGCCGCTGTTTGAACGGCTGTTCCCGCGGCACATGCAGATTGTCTACAAGATCAACAGCGGCGTGCTTAAACAGGCGCGCGCAATTGGCATGACCGACGGCGAGGTGTCCGCCATTTCGCTGATCGATGAAGGCGGGGAACGCCGCATCCGCATGGCCAATCTGGCCTTTGCCGGGGCGCATAGCGTCAATGGCGTGGCCGCGCTGCATACCGAATTGATGAAGACCACCGTCTTCGCCGATTTGCACAAGCTCTATCCGGACAAGATCAACAACAAGACCAATGGCGTAACCCCGCGCCGCTGGCTGCAACAATGCAACCCCGGCCTGACCGGGGTAATCCGCGAAGCCATTGGCGATGCATTCCTTGATGATGCGATGCAGCTTTCCGCGCTCAACGCTCTGGCCGATGATGCGTCGCTGGGGGCAAAGGTGCAGCAGGTCAAGCGCGCCAACAAGGTCGCACTGGCCGATCATCTGAAGGGGTTGATGGGCATCACGCTCAATCCCGATGCGATGTTCGATGTCCAGATCAAACGCATCCACGAATACAAACGGCAGTTGCTCAATCTGGTGGAAACGGTCGCGCTCTATGACCAGATCCGCAGCCATCCCGAAGTCGACTGGGTACCGCGCGTCAAGATTTTCGGCGGCAAGGCGGCGTCGAGTTATCACAATGCCAAGCTGATTATCAAACTGGCCAATGACATTGCGCGGCGGGTCAATGCCGATCCGGCGGTGGGCGATCTGCTCAAAGTGGTGTTTGTGCCCAATTACAATGTCTCGATGGCAGAACGGATCATTCCGGCAGCCGATCTGTCGGAACAGATTTCCACCGCAGGCATGGAAGCATCGGGCACCGGCAATATGAAATTCGCGCTCAATGGCGCGTTGACCATCGGCACGCTCGACGGGGCCAATATTGAAATCATGGAGCATGTCGGGCGCCAGAATATCGTGATCTTCGGACTGACCGCTGACGAAGTGACCGAGCAGCGCGAGAGCGGTTACAACCCGCGCGCGATTATCGAAAATACGCGGGAGTTGCGCCAAGCGGTCGAGGCTATCTCCTCGGGCGTATTCTCCCCCGATGATCCGCTGCGCTACAAGGGATTGATGGACGGCCTGTATGACAGCGACTGGTTCATGTTGGCGGCCGATTTTGAAAGCTACAGCGATGCGCAGCGCGCGGTTGATGCGCGTTGGCGCGAAACCGCCGGTTGGCAAGCGGCAGCTATCCGCAACATCGCCAATGTTGGATGGTTCAGTTCGGACCGCACGATTGGCGAATATGCGCGCGATATTTGGGGGGTGATGTGAAGCCATCGGGGTCCGCAATCGAGGCCTTGCTGGCCGGCACCCACGCGG
>JBATLU010000338.1:0-4828 GCA_049289475.1 Pontixanthobacter sp.
GTCCCTGCCAGCGCGCCTGCACCAAATGGCCCCGAACCGCCGCCGCGCGTTACCCGGATACCAGCCAATTGTTCGGGCGCGATTGCGCTGAGGGGAATATAGCCGAAAAACGGATCCGCCATCGGCACCCCGTCGAGCAGCACCAGTGCACGGCTGGTGGCGTTGCCGCCTAGCGCGCGCAACGTCACCCCTTGCGCGCTCGGGTTGGAACTGCGGCTGTCCGACCGGCGGAATTGCTGGAAGCCCGCAACCGATGACAAGACATCTTCAATCCTGCCCGAAGCGGCACTGGTAATGCGGTCGCGGTGCAGTTCAGTCGCCGAATAAGCAGGTACAGCGGGGGTTTCTGCCAAACCCTTACCAGTCACCACAATCGTGACTTTCCCCGGCTGTTCATCGGGCTGTTCTTGCGCTGCCAATGCAGAGCCAAAAATCATCGGCAGGGTCAGGCTGGAAAGCAGAGAGATTATTCGCATGCCGCGTTGATTAGCGTCCCCATGGGGCATCGTCAGTATTAAATCGCAACCTGACTCGCATTTACTGCAAAGCTGTGCTTACATTGCTGTCAGCAGGAGAGATTACGATGCTGGCGACACCACCCGATTTTGATATGTTGATTGTTGGAGCCGGTATTTCCGGCATTGGCATGGCGGCGCATCTCGAAATGCAATGCCCCGGTACGAGCTATAGCATTCTGGAAATGCGCGAAAATTTGGGCGGAACGTGGGATCTGTTCAAATATCCGGGCATCCGTTCGGACAGCGATATGCATACACTCGGTTTCGTGTTCGAGCCATGGAAGCATGAAAAGAGCATCGCCGATGCCCCCTCGATCATGGATTACCTCAACACGATTGTTGATGAACGCGGCATTCGCGAGAAGATCAAATATCAACATAAAGTCATTTCGACCGACTGGCATAGCGGCGAAGCGCGCTGGCATGTGACGGTACAGCTTGCCGATGGTTCGCAGACCTTGATGACGGCGAATTTCCTATATCTCGCATCCGGCTATTATGATTATGACGAACCCTATGACGCCGGTTTCGACACCGGCGCGTTCAAGGGTCAGGTCATCCACCCGCAATTCTACCCTGAAGATCTCGACTATGCGGGCAAGAAAGTGGTGGTAATCGGCTCGGGCGCGACTGCGGTGACGATTGTACCGTCGATGGCGAGCAAGGCCGCGCATGTCACAATGCTGCAACGCACCCCGACCTGGATGTTCTCGCGTCCGGCGAAAGATGGGTTGGCCAATTTCCTGCGCAAGATTTTGCCCGAAGAAATGGCGTATAAAATCACCCGCTGGAAAAATATCAGGATGCAGGATTTTGCTTTCAAGCAAGCCCGCAATAAGCCCGAACGGGTCAAGGATGCGCTCAAAAAGCGGATTGTCAAAGCTCTGGGTGAGGACAATTTCGACGAATCGGCGTTCACGCCGCCCTATGATCCATGGGATCAGCGGCTGTGTCTGGTGCCCGATGCCGATCTGTTCGAAGCGATGAAATCGGGCAAAGCCAGCATCGTGACCGCAAAGATTTCGCGCTTTACCGAAACCGGTATCGAACTCGACAATGGGGATACGCTCGATGCGGATATCATCATCACCGCCACCGGCCTGAAGCTTGCCATCGCCGGTAAGATTGCGGTCAGTCAGGACGGAGTCCCGGTCGATTTCAGTGAGCGGTTCTATTACAAGGGCTGCATGTTCTCTAACTTGCCCAACCTGGCGGTGGTGTTCGGTTATCTCAACGCCAGCTGGACTTTGCGGGCCGACGTTAATTCCGATTATGTCTGCCGTGTGCTGAAGGCGATGAAGGCCAGCGGCACCAACATTGCGCTGCCGGTTTTGCCAGAGGATCACAATCTGGAGGAAGATGACATTTTCGACTTCTCCTCCGGCTATATCCAGCGCGGCAAGCACATCATGCCCCGAAATGCGGTATCTTACCCGTGGCGGCTCAATCAGGAATATATCTCTGATCGCAAGATCATGCGCGAAAGCCCGGTAGACGACGGGGTTTTGTCCTTGCGCAATGCAGGGGCCAACGTATTCCATGACGACGAGCGATTGGTCGCTGCCGAATAGATAGGCGTTTTTCAGGCGATAGCGTTTGGCAGCGGTCGCGCTTTCGCCTAATCCGCGCATATGACGCAAAAGATATACACCGCCGGGCTCATCGTGATTGGCGACGAGATCCTCTCTGGCCGCACACATGACAAGAATATCGCGCAAGTCGCCAGCTGGCTGCAAGTGCAGGGCATACGGCTGGACGAGGTGCGCGTGGTCGCCGATGTGCAGGAACGGATCGTCGAAGCGATCAACGCTTTGCGCGTACGCAATGATTATCTGTTCACCACTGGCGGCATCGGGCCAACGCATGATGACATCACCGTTGATGCGATTGCCGCGGCTGTTGGGGCCGAGGTGGTCATTCATCCAGAGGCACGTGCAATCCTAGAACGCTATTACGCGGACAAAGGCGGGCTGAACGAAGGCCGCTTGCGCATGGCGCGTGTGCCAGAAGGCGCCGATCTGATCCCCAACCGCAAATCGGGCGCGCCGGGTATCAAGCTGGGCAACATCTTCCTGATGGCGGGCGTCCCGCATATCACTGCGGGCATGCTCGATGCACTGACCGGAACGCTTGAAGGCGGCGCGCCGCTGCTGTCCGAAACAATCGGCGGGTGGATACCCGAAAGCGAAGTCTCCGCCCTTCTGCGCGAAACCGAACAGGCGCATGAAAACTGCCAGATCGGCAGCTACCCTTTCTTCCGGGAGGGCAAGGTCGGGGCCAATTTCGTCATCCGGTCAACCGATGCCGATGATCTCAAAAGCTGCTTCGACACATTATGCGATGGTCTGGCGACGCACGGCTACGATTTCACTCCAGGCGGGATTTAGCTCAGCGGAATTCCGTCACGGAGCAGGTGCGTAAACCCGGTGAACCTGTGCGTGCGGTGTGCCGTTTGCTTCCTTCCAGTTGATCACAACTTCGATCATGTCGCCGGGGGAAATTGTCTCGCCGCACACCAGCGGCTGTGCGGGATTGCGCGGATAGTCCCCGGCGCAAAGCAATCTGACCGTTGTCATCGCATCAAATGTGCCCGTTGGGCAGCGATCCGGTGACTGTTCGTTGCACACCAGCAGATCGCCTTGGAAACCTGGTAATAGACCGGGATTCGGCGTGGGGACCGGATTTTGGCCAACATAAGCAACATAGCTGATCGCAAACCGTGTGACCTTGACCGACGGATCGAGATTGCGGGTCACCTCAAACACCATTTTGCCCGGCTTGCCATCCTTTGACGCAATGAACTTCGAGAATTTGGGCTTGAACGCGCTGGCCATGTCTGCCTGCGGCCCTTTGGCAATTTCCACCTCGCTCGCTTCCTCCGCTGCATCGGTGGCCGCAGAGCATGATGCAAGCGCCAGTAAGAGCGGAGTGGCCGCAAACACAGCGCCTCTCAAATAAGTCATCGAAAATCCCCCCGTAGCTGAAAAATTGGCAAGTTGAATATCTGACGAATTCGATCCTAACCGCAATCAAAATCGGCAAACGATGGATCGCCTCATCCTGACACAAAAAAGGGCCGGAGAAGTTTCCCTCTCCGGCCCTCTAAATTTCTTCGGTTTCGAAGTTTTGCTTATGCGCCTTCGATTTCCGCAAGGTCAATCTTCAGACCGGGGCCCATAGTCGAGGTCAGCGAGACCTTGCGAACATATTTGCCCTTCGAGCCCGATGGCTTCGCTTTCACGATAGCTTGCGTCAGAGCGGTGAAGTTGGTTTTCAAATCACCATCCTTGAACGACATCTTGCCGATGCCGCTGTGGATAATGCCCTGCTTCTCAACGCGGAATTCGACCTGGCCGCCCTTCGCGTCCTTAACGGCCTGCTCCACATTGGGAGTGACAGTGCCCAGCTTCGGGTTAGGCATCAGACCCTTGGGGCCCAGAACCTTCCCGAGACGGCCAACCACACCCATCATGTCCGGCGTCGCAATAACGCGGTCATAATTGAGATTGCCAGCCTGCATATCTTCCATCAGATCTTCAGCACCAACCTTGTCGGCGCCGGCCGCGAGTGCCTTGTCGGCATTCTCACCGCGCGCGAAGACAGCAACTTTGACGTCCTTGCCGGTTCCCGAGGGAAGCGACACCATGCCGCGAACCATCTGGTCTGCGTGACGCGGATCAACACCGAGGTTCATCGCGACTTCGATCGTTTCGTCGAATTTCTTGCTGCCGTGATCGCGCAGCAATGCCATGGCTTCATCAAAGCCATACAGCTTTTCACTGTCGAGCGCTGCGAGAACTTTCTGCTTCTTGGTTTGCTTAGCCATGATCTTAGCCCTCCACCACTTCGAGACCCATCGAACGCACGGAGCCTTCGATGATCTTCATTGCCTGATCGATATCGTTCGCGTTGAGATCGACCATTTTGGTTTCGGCGATTTCTTTCACCTGACTGCGTGTAACCGAACCGGCGACCACTTTACCCGGCTCTTTCGAACCCGATTTCAGCTTGGCGGCTTTCTTAATCAGGAAGCTCGCTGGCGGGGTTTTGGTGATGAAAGTGAACGAACGATCCGCATAAACAGTGATTACCGTAGGGATAGGAGCGCTTTTTTCCATTTCCTGCGTCGCGGCGTTGAACGCCTTGCAGAATTCCATGATGTTTACGCCGCGCTGACCCAATGCCGGGCCGATTGGCGGGGATGGGTTCGCTGCGCCCGCGGGCACTTGCAGCTTGATATAGCCTTCAATTTTCTTGGCCATGAGAGGCCTCCTTTCACACTGTCACCCCCGCTTTGGCAGAGGCTCATG
>JBATLU010000339.1:0-14968 GCA_049289475.1 Pontixanthobacter sp.
GCCCAAGGCTGGCCGTGGCGACGAAGGAACCGCCCATTATTAGGGCAATTTGCAGCGTGCCTGTGGCACCAGTAGCAAAGGCACAAGAAAGCAGAATTGCAGACAATAATGCACCGATTGCAGGAACATAAAGCCTGCCATTGGGATCGCGGCTGCCCCAGAAATCGGCGGCACGCCCCCAGATTACAGAACCGATCGCCCCCAGCATCACGGTCACCGCCGCCAGCATTGCGGCCTCGCTGACAGCCATCAAATGCGCGCGGTTGAAAAAGCTCGCCAGCCAAGTGAACAGAATTGCAATAACCGAAAGCTGCATCGCCCCGCCAAGATAACAATATAGCGCAGAAGGTGAGCCGAGCAGCGCCTTGACTATCGTTCGGGGCGAAGCCTTTTCTTCGTGCGAGCGAGAGACCGGTTGGGTCGGATAATCTTTGACCAGCAGTATGGCGAAAGACACGATCAGGCAGACAAGGCCGACGCCAATGAAGCTGTTCTGCCAACCGAAGCGTTCTGCCAGCACGCCGCCAGATGCTATGCCCACAACATTACCCAATGTTGCGCCAATCAGAATGCCGCTGATCGCGGTCGCTCGCAATCTGGGCGGGAAGTAGAAGGCAATAAGAGCAAATCCGGCGGGGCCATAGGCCGCTTCACCAAGGCCAACCACCAAGCGGGCAGCCATCAGTTGCGGAAAGCTGGTGGCAAGACCGCAGGCAATGGTCGCCAAACTCCATGCAATAGCCATCAGGAATATCGCCTTTACGCGGCTCCACCGGTCGATCAGCAACGATAGAGGGATGACCGATAGGCCCACTGCAATGGGCACAATGGCAGCCAGCGCACCGATCGATTTATCATCAAGCCCCCAGTCTTCCTTAAGAAGGGGGAAGATGCCAACAACCATCTGGCGGACGGCAAAATCGAGGAAGCCCAATAAGAATATGATCCCGAAGACCAGCCAGCCATAGAGGCCCGGCCCTCCGGTTTCATGTCCGGCATTGATTGTCGGGCTTTCGGTAGGAGCAGCGAAGGCCATTTACTGTCAGTCTCCGACAAGCCAAGCGATCAGCGCATTACTCAGCGCTTCGGGTGCTTCTTCTGGCACGCCATGACCAATTCCGGGAAGCAGTATCTTGCGGCTCACATTCGGATAGGTCTGTTCCAGATTGTCGATAGTCGGCTGCATCAGGGGCATAGCGGGATCATGCGCGCCGCCGACAAACAGTGTTTTTTGAATGATTTGCTGGCCAGCCCAGTCCGCGGTCCGTTCCCAGCTTGAGATACGGCAGCGATAATGGTTCAACGCGGGTGTAAACCCGGTGCAGGCAAAGGCGGCGACATATTCAGCGAAGATTTCTTCCGGCAGCCATTCGGGCAAGCGTCCGGGATCGGGCATTGTATCGAGCGCAACTTCGCCCGGCATAATGAACAGTCGCCACCGCTCGTCATCTTGTGCTTGCCCTGAAATGGCGTGGTAGATTCCGCGCAAGGCGCGCGCCGGATCGGCGTCGAACTGCGCGTCTGCCAGTCCGGCCTGCTGGAAATAGCGATGATAGAATACCCCGCCCATTTTGTCTTCCAGCGCAGCCCACCCTTCCGCCGGACTCACCGCTTCGCGCGGGGCAATGGCGGTGCCGATCATCCCTAGCTGGACAAACAGATCGGGCCTTAGGCGCGCCGCCGCGCAAGCGACCCAAGCGCCCAGATCATGGCCGATAATCGTGACGGAATCTCCGCCCTCGGCCTCGGTCAAGGCGATAATATCAGCCGCGCAATCGAGCAATGTATAGGAGGCGGCATCTTGCGGGGCTTCACTGCCTCCAAAACCACGCAAGTCGGGCGCAATCACCCGGTATCCCGCCGCAGCCAGAGCGGCAATCTGGTGCCGCCACGCGATCCAAGTGTAGGGAAACCCGTGGAGCAGCAGGATCAGCGGGCCCTCGCCGACCGTTACATAGTGCTGCGTAATCCCGTTGAACTTTCCTGTATTGTGCGAGAGGCCCGCAAAACTCATGCGGCAAGTCCGGTCGGTGTAACCTGTTCCGACCAGCTGGCGACCCGGTGGAGTCGGCGCATCTGGTCGCCGATATCAGCCGAAACCCCATAATGCGAAGTGCCGAAATTATCCCAGATAGCGACATCGCCGGCTTCCCATTGATGGCGAACCTGAAGCTCTGGAACTTTGCTAAATTCATTGGCGAGACGGATAAGTTGCTCGCTGATGTCCGCCTCATATCCCGCGACGCGCTGCACATAGGCGTTGCCGACAAAAAGACATGGCCTGCCCGTTGCATGATGCCGGATCACTGCGGGGTGGATCGAATGTTCGCGGTTGGCGGCGATCTTGTCGATAATCGACTGATCTCCAAAATCGTGCCGCATCATCAGATAGAGCGAATCGTGTTCGACCATGATTGAACTAAACAGCACTTTCAGCGCCTCAGGCATCCGTTCATAGGCAGACGTCATGCTGGCCCACATTGTATCAGCGCCAAACGGAACCTGTTCCGCCTGCAGGATGGACATGATGTTTGGATGTTTGCGCGACATAACATCGTGGTGCCATATGTCGGTGGTGGCTTTGGCCTTGTCTGTTTTGAGACGCTCGATCACAACCACTTCGGGGTGGCCCTCATCCGCTTTGGTAGGGGCAAATGTATGTTCTTCCAACCGGTCGCCATAAACATGCGCAATGCGTTTCATCGCTTCGAATGACAAATGCTGGTTCCGGCCGAACAATACGCCGTAAGTCCACAGGGCATCGCGCAAATCATCATGGGCATCTTCGCCCAAATCAGCCAGATTGCAGCCCTCTATCCAACCGCCGATGACGGGCGTGCGCGGTACGACTTTGAAGTGCCTGTACTCGCGTGTTTGCAGGATGTCGCTCATGTTCCTTTGCTCCTCATTGCGGCGTTGACCAGGCGCTGGCCAACCCCCTCTCCATATTGTGTCATAAAGATGATAGCTCGCGATGCTGGTTTTGTTTGACATTATGGGACATACATTTAACTTATCGGGACAAATGAGCGAGACAACCCACCTATCGCGCAGCGCTGTTCTGGACAGTTTTGCACCCGTCGCGCGGCAATGCGGGCTTGACCCCTACGCCTTGATGAGGGCGCATGATTGCCCGCCGGGATGTCTGGAGGATCCCGACATCAAACTGTCGACGTCTTCCGTCATTGGCTTGCTTGAAGATGCCGCAAGAATAGCTGGAGAGGCAGCGTTCGGACTTCGCCTCGCCGAAGCACGGCGCGCCTCTGTCCTCGATGCGATTGGTCTGATTATGCGCGAACAGCCCGATGTGCGGAGCGCCTTGAACAGCCTGTCGCGCCATGGATGGGCTCAAGTCGGCGGTATATCTTTTGCGATAGAGAATGATGGCGAGATTGCGGTTCTGTCGCTGTCACTCGCGGCAGGACTTCCTCGGCAGGCATCGCAAGCCTTGGAGCTTACACTTGCGGCGCTGGTGCGTGTGCTCCGGCGTTTCCTCGGTTCTGATTGGGTACCGGAAATGGTGCTTTTTACCCATCAACGGCCAGCCAGTACCGCTTTGCATTTGCGCGCATTCGGAACCGTCCCGCATTTCGCGATGGACCGCGACGCGATCGTCCTACTTTCGACCGATCTTGACCAGACCATCGCCGGGTCTGATCCCGCAACCGCGCGGCAATTGGAACGCTATCTCGAAGTGATTGCCGGGACGCGCGACACGGGGACGCGTGAAAGGGTCTGCCAGATCATCCAGATGTTGCTACCCAGGGGGCAATGCCGCGCAGATCAAGTATCCCGCCAGTTCGGCGTCGACCGGCGAACCCTGCATCGCTGGTTGGCTGAAGATGGAGCAAGCTTCAGCGGTCTGGTAAATGAAGTCCGTCAGCAATTGTTCCGCGAATATGAAACCGACGGTAGCCGTTCACTGACCGAGATTTCCGACCTGTTGGGATTCTCCAGCCTAAGCGCCCTGTCGCGGTGGAAAAGGTGCGTTCAGGCGGCGTGATGAGCCTATCATTCCGCGTCCGTTGTAGACAGGTATCTCATCACTTGCTTCCTCGCTTTCGAATAGCCATTCCTAACGTCGATATCGAACTGACTTCAGCAATTGGGGTGGAAAGCGGGCGTTGGCCTTACCTAGAAGCCATTTGTGGAATTAACATACTCGATATATTCAATGCGCACATTTTTTTCTGGCGGTGCAAAGATTGAACCAGAAATGGTCACTCGGAGTTTACTTTGGCCTTCCCGCATTTGCAGGTTGGCTGGTTCAGCTTCGTCAGAGATAATTATGCCTGCCCACCTGTTAGCGCACTCGATGGTGTCCGAGGTGGTGTCGTTAAACCCAATAAACTCGCGCCGTGCCGCGTCGAACATGTCAACTCTATGCCAAGCGACTGCTTTCGAAGAATGACGTCCACTGCACTTCTCGAACACGTAGTTGAAATAGCTTTCTTTGATCGATCCCCAATAGGGCGCGGCGAACAGCATCGACAGCGCCAGTGTCACACATGCCCCGGCTATGAATTTTGGTTTGCGAGAAACTCGGTAACTCAGAAATGCTCCCTAGAGCCACAAACGGGCCTTTGCGATTTAGGGCATGAGTAAAAGTTATGTTGAACGTCCGCAAGTGCGTCGTTTGCTGACAGACCGCGTCTGGAAGAGAAACATCAATTGGAAGCTCTGACCATTTGGACAATGCGTTCCCAATTGAATGCCAAATTCAGTAACGCAAAGCTCATTACAACAAATGAATAGTCGGAGGTGATGCCTTCGCTAAAACACTGAAAGCCAAGGCCAACAGCTAATACGAGATTTGCAGCGATTAAGAGCCATCGCGTTCCTCTGGGTAGTTCAGCCATAAAAATCACCCTTCTTTGCGAGCTCAGATAAGCCGATTTTGCGAATGTCCGAAATTGGGTCGTTAGCGGAATGTCCGCTTTTCCCGAGAAAATAGCGTCGGCAAGCTCTCCGTGCGCATCGAAATTTCCGCCACTAACCTTCATTCGATAAACTATTGAAACGATTGATTTCAGAACTTTGCACAAGTGTGCAGAGCGTTGGGGTACGTTGAAGCGTGTCGACAGATTGGCAAATGCGGGTCTATGCGCAAGCCATGAGCACTTCCTCAAACACCATCTTCGTCCTCAACGGCCCCAATCTCAACCTTCTCGGTCTGCGCGAACCCGAAATTTACGGGTCGCAAACACTCGATGATATTGCCGGGATGCTGGAGGATCGCGGGCGCGAGCTCGGACTCGAAATCGACATGCGCCAGACCAATCACGAAGGGATGCTGGTTGATTGGTTGCACGAGGCGCAGGCCGAAGGGGCAAAGGCGGTGTTGCTCAATGCCGGCGCCTATACCCACACCTCCATCGCCTTGCTCGATGCGATCCGCGCGATCCGCACCCCGGTGATCGAAGTGCATCTGTCTGACCCGTCCACGCGCGAGGAGTTCCGCCATATTTCCTATGTGGGAATGGCGGCTGTCAAATGCGTTCAGGGGCTTGGCGCACAAAGTTATGTCGCGGCGCTGGATGCGGCAGCCGCGCTGTAATCGAGGCGCAAAAACGCCTTCTCCCTCTTGCCCTAGGCCGCGATGCCGCGCATAGGCTCAGGCCTGTAATAACAACGGGGCACGTATGGCCGACACCAAAAATACAGCCGGCAAGAAATCCGGCATGGATGTAGATACCAAGCTGGTTCGCGAACTGGCCGATATGCTGGGCGAAACCGGCCTCACCGAAATCGAAGTGGAAGATGGCGAGCGCAAGATCCGCGTGTCGCGCGGCGGAATGTTTGCCGCTGCTGCGCCGATGATGGCCGCGACCGCTGCTGCTCCTGCTGCGGCGGCACCAGCCTCCGCAGCGGCTGCGCCGGTTGAAGCCCCCGCCGCCGATCATGCAGGTGCATTGAAATCCCCGATGGTGGGCACAGTCTATCTGTCGCCCGATCCGGAATCGCCGCCCTTCGTTGGCGTCGGCTCTGCGGTGAAGGAAGGCGACACGCTGGTAATTATCGAGGCGATGAAGGTGATGAACCCCATCACCGCCGACAAATCGGGCACGATCAAGGCGATTCTGGTCGAGAATGCCCAACCGGTCGAATTCGATCAACCGCTCGTTGTAATCGGGTAATCGCAATATGGGTATTTCCCGGATATTGATTGCCAATCGCGGCGAAATCGCGCTGAGAATCCACCGCGCGGCGCATGAAATGGGTATCGAGACGGTCGCGGTCCATTCAACTGCCGATGCCGATGCGATGCATGTGCGGCTGGCCGACCACGCGGTCTGCATCGGCCCGCCTTCTGCCACAGACAGCTATCTCAACACCGCTGCGATTATCTCGGCCGCCGAAATCTCCCACGCCGATGCAATCCATCCGGGCTATGGTTTCCTGTCCGAAAACGAGAAATTCGCCGAAATCGTCGAGGCGCATGATATTGCGTGGATCGGACCGAAGCCCGAACATATCCGCACCATGGGCGACAAGGTCGAAGCCAAGCGGACCGCTGGCGCGCTCGGTTTGCCGCTTGTGCCCGGTTCTGACGGCGCAATCAGCGATCCGGTCGAAGCGGCAAAAATCGCCGAGGAAATCGGTTATCCGGTGATTATCAAGGCTGCCAGCGGCGGCGGCGGACGCGGGATGAAAGTCTGCGAAGGCCCCGATACGCTCGCCAGCCTGATGCAAGCGGCGGCAAACGAGGCGAAATCCGCATTCGGTGATGCGACCGTCTATCTCGAGAAATATCTCGGCGATCCGCGCCACATCGAATTTCAGGTGTTCGGCGACGGCAAGGGCAATGCGATCCATTTGGGAGAGCGCGACTGCTCGCTCCAGCGCCGCCACCAGAAAGTGTTCGAAGAAGCGCCCTCGCCGGTTCTATCAACCGAAGAACGCAACCGTATGGGCGAAATTTGCTCCAAGGCGATGGCCGATATGGGCTATCGCGGTGCGGGAACGATCGAATTCCTGTGGGAAAATGGCGAGTTCTATTTCATCGAAATGAACACACGCCTGCAGGTCGAACATCCGGTGACCGAAATGATCACCGGCGTCGATCTGGTGCGCGAACAAATCCGCATTGCCGATGGCAAACCATTGTCGGTCACGCAGGACGAAATCGAGTTTAAGGGCCACGCGATCGAATGCCGCATCAACGCGGAAGACCCGTTCACCTTCGCCCCCAGCCCCGGCAAAGTCACGGCCTACCACGCTGCTGGCGGAATGCATGTCCGCGTCGATAGCGGGCTTTACGCCGGCTATTCGATCCCGCCCTATTACGACAGCATGATTGCCAAGCTGATCGTCTATGGACGCAACCGCGAAGGCTGCATCATGCGCCTGCGCCGCGCGTTGGAAGAAATGGTCATCGAAGGCGTCAAAACCTCGATCCCGCTGCACCGCGAATTGCTACAGCAGGATGATATTCTCAACGGCGATTACAGCATCAAATGGCTGGAAGAATGGCTGGCCAAACGCGAGGCCTAAGGGGCGAGAATATGCGTAAGATTACAATCGGCTTTGCCGCCCTGCTGCTGGGTATTGGCACCGGCGCACTCGCGTCGCAAGATTCGCAAAAACAAGCCGCCGACCAGGCTCTTTCGAGAGCAACCAGCGCGATGACCAGTGAGTCAAACGGCGCTCGCGATACGGCTGTCTTTGGCATGGCTTACGAATGGGGCGCGCCCTCAACCGAGGGCGGTAAAGGCGCTATCCTAGCCCAGATGGGTGTCAATCACACCTTCGGACGGCGGCTGACCACCGGCGATTTCCGCGAAGATCTGCTGGTCGGCTTCGACAGCAAGGCCAATATGCGCTTTGCGGTGATGCACGGCGGTATCGGCGATAGCTGCCCTGTACTGGCGGCCAAGAAATTCACTCTCAAAATCGAATCACGCGCAGGCAGTATCAGCATGGATGGCGGCGAACCGCGCGCTTACGAGGCTGGCAAGACCAAGGGCTGCTTTGTCCAGATCGTGGCCAATTCATCCAAACTGCGCGATCTGCTCAACCAGTCGAAAGGCTCGTCGCTTTTCTTTACGCTGATAGTAGACGGCACCGACAGGCCGGTGTTTTTTAAAGCTGCAGGAGCAACCGCAGCGTTCCGGCAAACCGCCGAGGTGATGATCGCGCGGCAGAATTTTTCAATCGTGAACAAGCAATAGCGCATATTGAGTTGCGAGGGCCTTCAATCTAGAGTTCGGTCCCAACGCTCGTACGGCTCTCGTTCCGCTGGAGATCAGACCTTGAATATTGACAACTCAGACGAATCCCGAGGCGCTGGCCCTGCGGTAAGACGAGCGCTCGCCAGCGCGATTATTGGGTCTCTTTTCTTCACTTCCGTTAGCGCTTCGGCGCAGCGACGCACATCGCCCGATTACGATCAACAACAGGCCGATGCCGAGGCCAGCCGCGCCATAGCTGAACGCGAAGCGGCGGCGAAGGAAGCAGCGCCGTGGCACTACGAGACTTCGCCCTATTATCGATTCGGTGACGCTTCTCCTGGTGGTAACCTCGCCTCGGAACGACACTTCCGATCCGCGTTTAGTTGGACGTCGATGTCGAACAAAATGGCCGATAAGGGAGGGATGTTTCCTGACTACGTTCTCTATCTCGGGATCATGGCTAACGGTCGGCACGGCGGAGCTATCTACGGCGATCCTGTCACTGCTATAGTCGGAGAAAGCGCGGCTGCCGCCCAATTGATGAAGATCGGGTCGTTCGCTGTTTTTGCCGAAGATGGTGAAGTTGTCGAGATACCGCTTGGACCTGTTGAATCGGCAAAGTTGCCCGGATTCCCGGATCGTACCGTGGTCGGCAATGTCTACTTCCGCCAGTTCCAGTTACCGGAAAAGGCATACCGCATGATGGGTGCGTTGCCCGAAAAAAATCGTTTGAGATATCTCTTTACGGATAGCGCCAACAAGCAGGGCGCGTTTTCGTATCATTCGCAATATCAGAAATCGAACCCTTGGGCCTATTCAATCGGCTATGCGAAAGAATTATCGCGCCTGGCTCAGGAGAGTGGCTCTAAATAGTCGAGAACTTATCAGCAAAAGCTCACCCCAACGGCACACCTGGTTCATGTTTCGCCGTGCGAATCGTCAGCGAAGTCTTAACGCTCTCGACATTCGGCGCAGGCGTTAGTTTGCTGGTCAGAAACTCCTGAAAGCTCTGCAAATCCTTGCTTACCACTTTCAGGATAAAATCGATTTCACCGTTCAGCATATGCACTTCGCGCACTTCGGGTAGCGCGAGCATATGGTCTTCGAATTCGCGAAGCGCGCTTTCTGCCTGACTTTTCAAGCTGACCATCGCAAAAACAGTGATCGCGAATCCGAGCTGCGAGGCATCAAGATCCGCGTGATAGCCCTTGATAACGCCTTCTTCTTCGAGCGAGCGGACACGGCGCAAACATGGTGGGGCGGTTAATCCGACGCGCTGTGCCAATTCTACGTTGGTTACACGGCCTTCATTCTGCAATTCAGCGAGTAACCGCCGGTCAATCTCGTCGAGATTTGCCATCTCTTGCGCCCCTGTCGTTCGCAGCGCTTAGATTAAAGCGCCGTTCGGCAATGAATGCCACCTTTGTCACTATCAAACGATAATATTATTGTTCCTGCCAGCAATTGTCCCGCTTTGCAACGTTCCACAGGGTGGCCGTTCCCTCGCCCTTCGAAACTGATACAGCCAGCCTGTCTGGACTCTTCCAGATGGCAGCCATGCTGTCCGATCGAGCTTGAGAGAACACCGACGCGCCATGCATTTCGACGACCGCCTTGCCACTGTCTTGCGCCACCGCGCAACGGGCGAGCGCGCGGCCCGAACGCAGTTCCGCCAATTGCTCGATTTGCTCGGAACCAAATCAGGCAATTTGCGCGGCCAGAGGGACGCGAGTCTAATCGCCGCGGCATGGCTCAGGCTGGGCGCTTTGGGGGAATCGATTCCAGCCTCTGACCGCGCGATAATGGTCCGCGACACTGGCTCGCGCTTCCAAAATCCCGAACTGGCCGCCCATCTGGCGGAGGACGAGCCCGAAGTTGCCGCCGCCGCCCTTTCGAGTGCCAAACTGAGCGATCAAGACTGGGCTGCGCTGATCCCGCGTCTGCCGGTTCGTGCGCGCGGTTTCCTGCGGTTGCGCCGCGATCTGTCGCCGTCGACCAAAGAGATTCTCGAGCGACTGGGCATCCATGATCGCGGCTTGCCTGTACCGGCAATTGAGACTGCGACTGCCGACGCAAAGCCAGCGGTACCGTCCGTGCCAATTGCCGCGAACGATCAATCCGAACCGGACGAGGTAACACCCGACGCCTTATCAGACGAAGCAATCGTGGAAGACACCGCGATTGGCGTGCTGGTCAAACGGATCGAGGCATTCCGCAAGGCGCGCACCGAACCAGCCTCCAGCGCCGACGCACCGCGTTTGCCGCTTGGCGAACTCGCGCATGAACTGGAAAAGGCACCGCTAACCGGCTTCGCGTTCTCGACCGATGCGCAGGGCCGGATTGACTGGGCCGATGCGGGCACAGCGCCTGCGCTGGTTGGCCTGAAGCTGGGGAGCGCGCCCGACAATCCGCGCATCAGCGCCGCAATGCGGAATTTCCAGCCGCTGCGTGCGGTGCCGATAATGCTCGACGGCGCACCAATGATTGCGGGCGACTGGATTGCCGAGGCAAGTCCGCGCTTCACCAACCCCGGTGGCCGTTTCTTCGGCTATGCCGGAATGATGAGGCGCGTGGTTGGCCCATCCGAAGCTGACGTCGCCTCTCCCGAATCGAGCGAAGCAGACCGACTGCGCCAATTGTTGCATGAATTGCGCACTCCGGTGAATGCTATCCAAGGCTTTGCCGAGGTCATCCAGCAACAATTGTTCGGCCCAACACCGCATGAATATCGTGCATTGGCCGCAAGCATTGCGGGCGACAGCGCGCGGATGCTGGCCGGGTTCGACGAATTGGACCGGCTAGCGAGGCTGGAAACCGGGGCAATGGAGATAGAACCGGGCACCGCCGATTTCGGCGCCATTGTTGACGCGCAAATCGCACAATTGCAGACGACGCTAAAACCGCGCACCGCCAATTTTGAATTTGCCACTGAACCTGTGTCC
Source organism: Pontixanthobacter sp. (assembly GCA_049289475.1). Classification (GTDB taxonomy): domain Bacteria; phylum Pseudomonadota; class Alphaproteobacteria; order Sphingomonadales; family Sphingomonadaceae; genus Pontixanthobacter. Next base: position 11,114 of record JBATLU010000339.1, read on the forward strand.
GAGATTCCGATGACGCAGACCGATGCAGAATCAATGGCATGGCGCTTGCTGGCCACACTGGCTGGCGCCGTCGGTGCAGGTGAAGAATTGCAGATTGAACTCAGCCAAAACGAGTCCACGCTGATGCTCAATTGCGAAATGCCGATGTCGCTGGCGGCGCAGGACCAGATTTTTGCGTCGACCAGCAAGCCCGGAGTCGGCCCGATCAGCGCGGGAATGTTCGGCGCAGGTTTCTCTCTGCGCCTGGTCCGCGCCGAAGCACGTGCAATTGGCGGAGATTTGACGCGCGAGGACGACTGGCTGCTGTTAACCCTACCCCACTTGACCGCAGAGCAAGGGCAACCTAGCCAGAGGCAGGCGAGCGAGGCAGTCTGACTGCGACGCATACCCAAGGGGCGGCACATCAACAGGGGAGTACCGGCAGTTGGACCGGTCTATGATCGAACCGCCCTTAAAAGGGGCAGAGGCGCGATTCGCAGCGAATTTCGGGCAGCGTTCGCTGCTGACCATCGATACTGAAGAAGAATTCGACTGGCATGGTCCGTTCAGCGCGAGTGGTCACGGCCTTGGCCATGTCCGCCGTCTGGCAAAATTCCAGCAATTTTGCGAAGGGATCGGCGTCTGTCCGGTCTATCTTATCGATTGGCCAGTGGCGACCTCGAAGCTTGCTGCGGAAATTCTGTCGGGGCCGATTGCGGCGGGCAAGGCCGAAATCGGCATCCAGTTGCATCCCTGGGTCAATCCGCCGTTCGAAGAACAGATCAACGCGCATAACAGTTATGCCGGCAACCTTCCGCCCGATCTGGAAGAACGCAAATTTATCGCGCTGCGCGATGAAATCCAGAACAACTTCAACGCGGTTCCGCAAATCTACCGCGCAGGCCGCTATGGGCTCGGTCCGGCATCAGCGGGGATAATGAAACGCGCTGGAATTCCAATCGACAGCTCGGTCCGCGCCAATTTTGATTACAGCGCAGGCGGCGGCCCGGACTATCGCAAGCATCCGATCAACCCCTATTGGGCCGACGCAGAACGCAAACTGCTCGAACTGCCGCTGACCACCGTCTATTGGGGGATGCTGCGCAGACAGGGCAAAGCCCTGTTTCCTGCGCTTTCACGCATCCCAAAAATGCGTGGGCTGGCGGCCAAGGCTGGCCTGCTCGAGCGAATTTCACTGACCCCCGAAGGGGTCTCGGCCGAAGAGGCTCTGCGCGGGATCGACATGGCGCTCGATGACGGACTGCCGTTGCTCGTATTGTCCTTTCACAGCCCTTCGCTGGAGCCAGGAAATACGCCATATGTCCGCAGCGAAGATGATCTCGACCAATTGTATGATTGGTGGCGCAGGATCTACAGCTATCTCGAAATTCGCAAGATTCGCCCGACGACCGTGCGTGAAATCATGGAATCGGTTGAAATCTAGCCCGTCCCGGTGCCGATTTTTGCCATTAAGGCAAAAGAGTGTCTTGCCACCTGCCCTCGCCCCCGCTAGGCGCGCTTTGCTGAACGGCAAACGCTGTTCGGCAATCGCTTATGGCATCCTGGGGCCTGTAGCTCAGTTGGTTAGAGCTGGCCGCTCATAACGGCTAGGTCGCGGGTTCGAATCCTGCCGGGCCCACCGGATGTCTTCGAACCCTGATCAATCAGGCTGGATGGTAAGCGAGAATGAAATCGTCGGGGAGTGGCGCAGCCTGGTAGCGCATCTGTTTTGGGAACAGAGGGTCGCAAGTTCGAATCTTGTCTCCCCGACCATTTTCTTCCAAACCCAGCCTAGGGGCCGAATTCGGGCGGCAAACCCCACGCTAAGGCGAAGGGCCGGTGCAGCCGATGAATGCAAAAAAACTCGCAATCCCCCACCTTGGCACCAGCGCGATCTGGGCGATTGCCCTGCCCGCAATGGTCACCAATGTCGCGACTGCTCTGATCGGGCTGGGCGATATGTGGGTTGTCGGGCGGCTGGGTGATGCCTCGGCGCAGGGCGCGGTCGATATTGGCGCGCGGCTATTTGCGGTGCTGTTCACCGTGATGAATTTTCTCAAAACCGGTACCACCGGTCTGGTGGCGCAAGACGGCACGCGTACTGGCGAGGCTGAGCAAGCAGCGACGCTGCTGCGCGGTCTGACCATCGGGCTCGGGATTGCGGCAGGATTGCTGCTGCTTAAACCGATTATCCTACCCGCTTTGCTGGCCGGACTGGGCGCCGATGGTGAAGTGCTGGCTGCATCGCGAATCTATGCTGACATCCGCTATTGGACCGCACCTGCCGTGATGGCGAATTTGGCGATGATCGGGTTTTTGGTCGGCCGGCGGCAGATGAAAGCGGTTCTGCTGTTTGAAGTGGCCTATAATCTGGTCAATGTCGGTTTGGGCCTGTGGTTCGTCCTCGGCCTCGATATGGGCATTGCCGGGATCGGCTGGTCGAGTTTTATCGCCGAATATCTCAAGTTTGCCGCGGTGCTGGTGTTTGTAATGCGCGGCAAAGCGGGTCCGGCCTTGCTTGGTGCTCTGAGGGACCGCGCAACCCTGCGTTGGACAGCCTTGCGCCCGTTTCTGTCGGTCAACCGCGATTTGTTCCTCCGCACAGTCGTGTTGATGCTTGCCCTCGCCGCCCTCACCCGGCTCAGCGCCGAACGAGGGCCAATCGTGCTCGCCGCCAACGGTATTATCTATCAATTGTTTGTCCTCACCGCGCTGCTGCTCGACGGGTTCGAAAATGCAGCGCAGGTCCTCAATGGCGAGCGCTATGGCGCACGGGACCGTGAGGGTTTCATGGGTTATGTTAGCGCAATCCTGCTGCGCGGGACCGTCGCTGCGACGGCGGTCGCAGCGGTATTCTGGCTGTTTTCCGGTCCGATTTTGACCAGCTTTGCCGCGACCGCCGATGTGGCAGAGGTCGCCAAGGCCAGCGGATATTGGTTGGTCCTGATCCCTTTTGCCGGTATCGCGGGCTTTGTGTTCGACGGCATTTTTGTCGGTGCGAGCTGGACGCGAGCTTTGCTCGGCACGATGCTTGGCGCAGCGCTGATCTACGCCTTCCTGCTTTGGCTGACATGGCCATTGGGCAATCAGGGGTTGTGGCTAAGCTTTACGGCATTCCTGATCGCGCGCGCAGCATTGCAGGCGGTTTGGCTGCCGCGCCTGATGCGCCGCAGCTTTACCGCTCCACCCTCGGCTTAAGAGCCTATTCGCCTTTGATTGAACCTTCGTAATTGGCGAGAATGCCCGCAATCTGGGTCCACACCGCGACATTCTGACGCAGCTGTAAAGGGTCAATCTTGTCGAGCGTATCATCAGGCGTGTGGTGCAGATCGAAATAGCGTGTGCCGTCCTGTTGCAGCTCGATAATCGCACCTTTCTGGTCGCGCACAACATTGATATCTGCTCCGCCGCTCGCCTCGATTGTCGAGTCTGAAACCCCGAACCGCGCAACCGAACCCGCCAGCTTGGCATGGAGATCGGGATTGGTTTCGCGGAAATTGCTCTGGAATTGCCAGATGCGGTCCGCGCCAAAATCGCTTTCGAGCCCGACCGCCATCGGTTCATCAATATGCGCCGCGGAATAGGCTTTGCTGCCCCACAGGCCGGTTTCCTCTGCCCCTGCCAACAGCACGCGGATGGTGCGCAGCGGCTGGCCGGTATGCGATACGTGCTGGGCGGCAGCGGCAATGATTGCGCAGCCTGCGCCGTCGTCAATCGCGCCCGTTCCTAGGTCCCAGCTATCCAGGTGACACGCAAGCAATACCGGCGGCAGAGAAGGATCGCGTCCGACAATTTCACCCACAACATTGCCCGATTTGGTCTGCCCGAGGTTTTGCGGAGTGAGCACCAGCTTCATCGTCACCGGCTTGCCTTTGG
>JBATLU010000340.1:0-7824 GCA_049289475.1 Pontixanthobacter sp.
GTTCCATCAGCGATGCGCAAAAGGCCGCTTCCAGCAGTCTTGCCCGCTCGAACAGGCCCTCAGACTCGTACAATCTCACCGCTGCATCTCCGGCGGCCATTGCAATCGGATGGCCCGAATAGGTGTATCCGTGGAAAAATTCCACGAGATGCTGCGGTCCCTGCATGATGGCGTGGTGTATTGAATTGCTGATCAGAACGCCGCCGAGCGGCGCAACGCCTGAAGAAACCCCCTTGGCAAAGGAGATCATATCCGGCTGGACGCCGAACCGCTCTGCGGCGAAAGCATGACCGAGTCGACCGAATGCCGTGATCACTTCATCGAAGATTAGAAGTATTCCGTAGCGTGTGCAAAGTTCACGGAGTCTTTTCAGATAATTTTTTGGTGCTGGAAAGACCCCGCTGGATCCGGCCATCGGCTCGACGATTACAGCAGCAATGGTTTCGGCACCGTGCAGATTTACAATTCGGATGAGGTCGTCAGCCAGGTCTGCGCCCTGTTCGGGTTCACCGCTGCTGAAACGCTGTTCGGGTAACGAAGTATGCCGCAAATGAGCAACTCGGGGCAGCAGGTTCTGGAAGCTGTTCCGGTTGACAGCCATGCCTCCTACGGAAATGCCGCCGAAACCGACGCCGTGAAATGCACGCTCACGCCCCACCAGCATCGTGCGGCGCGGTTCGCCGGCGGCGATCTGGTAAGCCAAAGCGATCTTGAGTGCGGTGTCGTTTGCTTCCGAACCGGAATTGGTGAAAAAAACGTGATCGAGGTCGCCTGGTGCAAGTGAAGCCAGCTTCTGCGCGAAACTGAACGCGCCCGGGTGGCCAAACAGGAAGTTCGGCGCATAATCCAGGGTATCCAGCTGATTTTTTATGGCATCCACGATTTCGCGGCGGCCATGGCCGGCATTGCAGCACCACAATCCTGACACCGCATCAAACTTGCTGCTGCCGTCCAAGGCCTTGTAGTGGACCCCTTTGGCTGAAACCAGGTGCATTGGATCGGACTTCGCCGCGCGATTCGGCGTAAATGGCATCCAGAATGCGTCCAGACTGTTGGATCGGTTGACGGACATCGGCTAGCGCTCCCACACTTTTTATAAACCCCACGCCCAGCAAAGACGTAAATATGCAAGAACAAACGATTGTTCTATCCCATATGTTGCGAATATGTGTCAATTGGGAAATCCCGCATTTGATGCGGGCAACGTCTGAACTTCGACAAATTCAACCAGTGGGATAAAGATGTCGATCATGCCGAACAGGCGAATTATCGATTGACGGATTTTCGACGGGATGGCCGCTACACTTGCCGATGTAGCCCGAGAAGCGGGCGTGGATGTCTCGACCGTCTCGCGTGTCTTGCGCGATGACAAGGCGCAACGCGTCAGCGCTCAAACACGCCGCAGGATTCTCGCGGTGGTTGAAGAGCTCGACTATCGCCCAAATGCAGTTGCCCGTGCCTTGCGTCTCGCTCAGAGCCGAACATTTGGCGTCGTCGTACCGCAGCTTGATAACCCGGTATTTGCCGAGATCATTGCTGGCGCGGAACAGGCTTCAACTGAGCTTGGCTATTCGCTACTGATCTCGCATCGTACGCGCAGCGCCGACGACAGCGATGTATTCCGACGCATGGTGAGCAGCAATCGTGTCGACGGACTGCTGGTGGTTAGTTTTGATGACGACCAACAACTGATCGAAGACTTCAGGGGCGTCGATGTCCCTATTGTCATGACCAACCGCAGAATTGACGCTTTCGGAAACTGCGTCGTCCAGAACGGCTACAAGGCAGCCCAGATCGCGACAAACCATCTCATAGATCTGGGGCATACCCGGATCGCGCATCTGGCAGGTCGCAGTGGTGGATTCAACGCGCGACTGCGCTGGGACGGCTATCGTGATGCACTTGTTGCCCGCGGCGTTCCCTATGATGAGACCTTGGTGCGCTCCGTCGGATATGCTGCGGAGGATGCGGCCCTGGCGACGCGCGACCTTGTCGCGAATACGGCGCTTCGCCCGACCGCGATTTTCGCGGCAACATTCCTTACCGCGGCCGGCGCCATGCGCACCCTGCATGAGATGCAAATCGCGATGCCTGCCGACATCTCGGTGGTCGGCATTCACGATGCTGAATTCGCCTCCATTCTCTATCCACCATTGACAACAGTTCGAATGCCGAACCGTGAGATGGGGCGGTGTGCGGCGAAGATTCTGTCCGACCTTCTGTTGGGGAAGAAGGTCGATGGCCAAGTCATGCTCGAGCCAGAGAAACTCGTGCTGCGGGAATCGACCGCCGCCTGCCGTCCGCGTTAGCTCCAGCGCCTTTCCACGAAAACCAGAAATGGATTGTTGACACAAAATACCTTTGCACGTTATTGAACAAACGATTGTTCAATAAGGATGTGCGTGAATGACCGTTTCCGCGACAGACAATGCAGGTTGCTTGGTGCGCCAGGGAGATCAATCCCTGGTCGCTCTGCGTCGAATGGATACAGTTGACCGCGTGCTCGTCGAAATGCTGGCCAAGGTCGTTGGTGCGGGCCATGTCATGTCGGACTTCGACGAACGGGCCAAATATGCGCAGGACAAGCTGCCGTTCGCCAAATACAAGGTTCGATCCGGCTTTGTTGCCGGAACCGTTCCATCGGCAATAGCCCGCCCAAAGAATTCTGCCGAAGTATCGGCAATCGCCAAGTTGGCACAGCGTGAAAATTTCCGGCTTATCCCCGTCGGCGGTCGGTCGGGCGTACTTGGTGGTACCGTACCGCTATCAAACGAAGTCATGTTGGACCTTGGGCGGCTTGACAGTGTTGTCGACTTCAACACGGTCGACGGGACCATCACGGTTCAAGCCGGACTGTTTGGCGGTGATCTGGAAAAATTTCTCAATGATTCTGGCTGGACTTGCGGGCACTTTCCCCAGTCCATGCTGATCTCGACTGTTGGCGGCTGGGCAGCCTGTCGTGGTGGTGGCCAGGCAACAAGCCGCTACGGCAAGATCGAGGACATGATCACCGGGATCGAGGTTGTATTGCCGGATGGAAGGATAATTCGTGTCAAGCCAGCACCTCGCCGCGCCGTTGGCCCGTCAATCACAGACTTGTTCGTGGGCAGCGAAGGCACACTTGGTGTTATCACAGAAGTAACTTTGCGTATTTGGCGCATGCCGGAGGTTAATATTGCGTTATGCTGCGCTTTCCGCGATCACGCCTCTGCATTGATTTCGACTCGACAGATCATGCAGTCTGAACTGCGCCCTGAGATCATCCGCATTTACGACGCCACCGAAACCCACCAACGCGTTGAAGGAGTCAAGGAATTCGATACTCACCCCATAATGGGAATGTATTCCTTTTGCGGATTGAGCGGGCTTGCGATTGCCGAAAGAGATGAGGCTCTTGCCATAATTTGCCGGAATGGCGGGATCGCAACTTCAGATACACCCTTTCGGAAATGGCATGAAAGCCGTTACGTCTCGCTCTCCGACACCTGGACGAGCAAAGGCTGGTTCATGGACACGATCGAGGTGACGGTGCCCTGGTCGCGTGTGTTGCAGCTCTACGAGATGTTGGCAGAGGCAGTCCGCGCCGTTCACAAGGACGTCTATTTCGGCGCACATTGGTCGCATGCCTATGCCGACGGCGTCTGCCAATACATGACCTTCCGCCTTCCCCCCATGTCAGACGCCGAAGCACTCCCACTGCATGCCAGTATCTGGGAAACAGTCGAGCAAGCAACGCTCGACCACGGTGGGTCAATCTCGCACCACCATGGCATCGGCGTATTTCGCAATCGCTGGATGGAGAAAGAGCATGGCGATGCACTCACCCTGATTCAGCAAATCAAGGATGTTCTCGATCCACAAAACCTGATCAATCCAGGCAAGCTTGGCTTGCGGGCGCCCGCTGATGCGGTTTCCCTGCCTCCGGCACGAACCGAGTCGAAGGTCGAATAGATGAGCAAGGGCGCCTTGGCCGGAATTGATCTGGGTGCTGGCTCCTTGAAGGTCAGCATTATCGACGAGCGCGGAAAATTGCTTGGTTCAGGCAGTGCGCCAGTCGAAACGCTTGCCCTGCGGCCAGGCTGGAGCGAACAGGAACCTGATGATTGGTGGACGGCCCTCTGCATTGCTGTGCCAATTGCCATCCGGAATTCCGGAATTCCGGCTGACACGATCAAAGCGGTGTCCTTTTCTGCTGGTGCTCATACCTGCGTCCTTGTGGATGCGGATGACAAGGTTGTTCGCCCTGCCATTCTCTGGAATGACCAGCGCAGCCTCGCGGAGTGCGAGATACTACGTTCTCAAACCGAATTCACTATTGAAGCCACTGCAGGCAATGCGATCACACCTACATGGACGCTGCCGCAATTGTACTGGCTCAAGCGGCACCAACCCGAAGCTCTTTCAAATGTCCGGCGGCTTTACCCCGCCAAGGACTATTTGCGTTCACGGCTGACCGGCGACTGGTCAACCGATCCCATCGATGCGGCGGGCACCTTGATGTTTGACCAAACCGCCGGTGGCTGGTCAGCCCCGATCTGTGAGCAGATCGGCTGGCCGGTCGAAAGCCTGCCCCCGATTGGGCCTAGTGAGGCCGTCGCGGGTCACATCACGCGCGAAGCTGCACAAGCAAGTGGTTTGCCTATCGGCATTCCTGTGGTCAGGGGCAGTTCGGACACTGCTGTCGAGGCATTGGGTTCCGGCATGCTTGGTCCCGAAACCGGGACCATCAAGCTCGCGACCGCAGCAACACTCAGCTGTTTTTCGCACGCTCCAGCCGAAGATAACGCGCTCATCACGTATCCCTATTTGCTGCCCGGTTCCTGGTACCTGATTACCGGGACCAATTCGTGTGCCTCGGCACATGCATGGCTTCGCAAAACGCTTTTTTCCTGCGGCGGAAAGGAAATGGCGAGTTTTGCCGAAATGGATCATCTGGCCAGTGAAGTCCTGCCGGGTGCCGAAGGCCTGTTTTTCCATCCGTATCTGAACGGCGAACGCACACCCTACTGGGACCCGAAGCTGAGGGCAGATTTTGTCGGGTTCGGTTTCAACCACGGGCCGGGTCATGTTGTCCGGGCATTCTATGAGGGCGTGGCCTATGCGTTGTGCGACTGCCTGAAGGTATTCAAAACAAAACAGATATCGTTTTCCTCCGCACGCATCACAGGCGGCGGTTCCCAGAGTGCGGTCTGGCGCCAGATCGTGGCGGATGCGCTTGAAATCCCGATCGAATTGCCGGTGGCCGCGGATGCCAGCTATGGCGCAGCACTTCTGGCTGGAATCGGGACCGGTATGTTTTCGGATTTTGAATCGCTGGACGGCGTTATCGAAATTGCTGCGCGAAACGATCCAAATCCCGCGAATTTCAAGACCTATCGGCAAGGCGTCGAGACTTACCGACATATCCAGCGCGAACTGTCCCCGATCTATCGCGCGATTCACGACGCTAGACACGAGCAAAACGTGATTGGAGGCTGAAATTGAACGATCATCTCTCGATTTACGGTCGAAAGCTGAACCAGCCGATCAGTGGCAATGAGGTGCCGCGTTTTGCCGGCATCACGACCATGTTGCGATTGCCCTATGTCGATGATCCTGCCGCTCTCGATGCAGGGTTTATCGGTGTGCCGCTTGATATCGGGACCGCCAACAAATCCGGCACCCGCTACGGCCCGCGCCAGATAAGAGCCGAGAGCGCCATGATCCGGGCCGCCAATCAGGCAACCCATGCGGCGCCATATGAAACGCTCGCAGTCGGTGATCTGGGCGACGTTGCTACAAATCCGTACAGCCTGGAACGGGCCGTCGAGGGTATCGAAGAGCATTTCTCCCGGGTTCTTGATGCTGGCTGCATTCCCCTCGCAATGGGTGGCGACCACACATTGACACTGCCGATCCTGCGAGCCATGGCGAAGAAGCATGGCCCCGTTGCCGTCATCCATGTCGATGGCCACTCTGACACCAGCGACACGATGTTCGGTGAGCCGATCGCGCATGGCACCATGTTCCGCCGCGCTGTCGAGGAAGCACTGGTTGATCCCCGACATGTCATCCAGATCGGTCTCAGGGGTACCGGATTCAGGACAGACGATTTCGACTGGGGCCGAAAGCAGGGATTCTGGAACGTTCCAGTCGAGCGTTGCTGGCATCGTTCCCTGACACCGCTGATGGCGGAAGTCCGCCGGCGCTTTTCCGACAGGCCTGTCTATTTGACATTCGACATCGATTCTCTGGATCCAGCCTTTGCGCCTGGTACGGGCGCAATAGAGCCAGGCGGGCTGACGACCATTCAGGGAATCGAGATCATTCGCGGCATGAAGGGGCTGAATGTGGTCGGCTGCGATCTGGTTGAGGTCCTGCCTTACTGCGACCAGGCGGGCAATACTGCGGGGGTCGCCGCAAATCTACTCTTTGAAATGCTGTGTGTCCTGCCAGGCGTGAAATATCACGAAGCCCGCGATCCGGCCTCATTCCGAAGCGACCTGCCCGAGGATTGGATCTGACCTCTCATTCAGCGGTGAGCCAGTCCGAACACACCGCGAAATCCGCAATCCAACCGAACCCGAAGGGAGAATGATATGACGATATTGCGACTGAAACTGCTGGCTGCAGCATTGCTGCTTTCCGTGGCACCCGCAGCCTCAGCGGTCGATGCGCCCAGTTTTGCCTCCGATGGAAAGCTGGTGGCTTGCATCGATCCAACCTTTCCGCCTCTCGAATTCATGGAGAACCCGGAGGCGAAGCGCCCGGTTGGTTTCGACGTTGATATGCTGGACGCACTGGCGGAAAAATGGGGCGTCAAGGCAGAGTTCGTCTTGTTGGAATTTTCCGGGCTCCTTCCTGCACTTGAGGCACGGCGCTGTGACATCATGGCCTCCGGTGCGGTCATGAACGAAGAGCGCATGCAGAAGTTCAGCGGCGCCCCCTACATGAATACGGGCTACATCATTCTCGGTAAGTCTGACACGCCTGACACCTTCGAAAGTTACGACGATTTTAGCGGTCAAAAGGTTGCCGTGCAGGCCGGATCGCTACTCGAAAAGGTTCTTGACAAGGCCAACGAGCGCTTGAAAGCGGACGGCAAGGAAGTCATCACCATACAGCCCTATCCCAAGGCAACCGATGTGATTCAGCAGGTATTGATCGGTCGCGTGGTTGGTGGAACTTCGCTTGATACCGAGTTTGCCTTCCGGGACATGCAGAAACCAGACGAACTCAAGGTGCTGTTTGCCGACCCCGAAAAGCAGCAATACACGGCCTACTTCCGGAAGGAGCCGGCTGGCGATCAAGCCATCGTAAACGCCACGGTCCGGGAATTGATCGAGTCTGGCAAGATGAAGGAAATCGGCAATAGATGGAACATGCTGCCTGACGCGTTCGACGGTCTCGGTTCCTGATCTTGGACAGAGGAAGAGCGCGGAACTGACCATGGGTTTTGAAACAGACGTTTTCATTTCCGCGCTCTTTTCGCCCGCCTTTGCCAGAGGTGCAGGCATAACGCTTTCACTGGCCTTGCTGTCTCATGCCCTGGCTATCCTGCTGTCCCTGCCTATGGCGATCGTGCTGCTTGGTAAAAACCGGATCGCCGCGGGCCTGATCAAGGCCTACATCGTTGTATTCCGCGCCATCCCCTTGCTGCTCCTCTTGCTGCTTATCTGGAATGGCCTGCCGCAAATTCATCCGATCTTCCGCGATAGCTGGTTTTCACCGTTCCTCGGTGCGTTGATCGGAATTGCTATCAGCGAGGCGGCCTACCAGGTCGAGATAAATCGCTCGGCGTTAAGTGCTTTACCTGAAGGCCAAACCGACGCGGGCAAGGCATTG
>JBATLU010000341.1:0-4074 GCA_049289475.1 Pontixanthobacter sp.
GCCATCTACAATTACCGCACCGTGCTGTTTTGGGCGGCGCTGGTGATTGTGGTCAAAATCCTCGTCTTGCTAGTCATTTCCAAATTCGCGGGCATCAAACGACAGGCCATGTGGCTGTTTTCACTCAGTCTCGCGCAAGCAGGCGAATTTGCATATGTCCTGATCGCCTTCGCGCTCGCCAATTTCGTGTTCGACGAACCGCTGGCCGATCTGATGTTGCTGATTGTCGCCCTCACCATGCTGGTCACCCCGCTGCTATTCATCATTTACGACAAGCTGATTGCCCCGGCCTATTGCGGCGGCGAGGCGCAGGAAGCCGATAAGATTGACGAGGAAAACACCGTTATTATCGCCGGGCGAGGGCGCGTTGGCGGGATTGTTGACCGGATGTTACAGGCGGCCGGTTTCTCGACGACCGTGATCGATTACGATTCCAGCCATCTCGAGGTGGTCCGTAAATTCGGCTATCGCAGCTATTTCGGCGATGCGACAAGGCCCGATCTGCTCCATTCAGCCGGGATCGAAAAAGCCAAATTGCTGGTCGTCGCGCTCGATGAACGTGAACAGATCGACCGGCTGGTGAAATATGCAGTCTCCCATTTCCCGGAACTTCATGTCACCGCGCGCGCAATCGACAGGGGGCACGTCTATGATTTGTGGTCCTATGGTTGCCGCGATATTATCCGCGAGACCTATGACGCATCGCTGCGCATGGGCCGTTCGTCTTTCGAGGCACTGGGCATGGACCGCCAGCAGGCGCAGGCCATGACCGATGCATTCGAAGATATGGACCGGGGTTCGATGGTCGAGGTGGCCGAATTGTATGATCCGGAAATTCCAACTTCGGAAAATGCGCCGCTGATTGCCAAGGTAAGGGAACTGCAAGCCAAGATGGACCCGGTTTTGCGCGAACAAATGGATAGTATCATCAAGAGAGGGCGCTGATCGATGGGTAAGGGCACACACAGCTACGTTGCCGATCCGCGCAACGACAGTGTCATCATCGATGTCAATGGCGAGCATTTTCCGCGGCCAGAAGCCAAGGTATCGGTTTTCGACAGCGGTTTCATGCTCGGAGATGGGGTATGGGAAGGGCTGCGGGTTCATGGCGGGCGGATTGCCTTTTTGGACCACCATCTTCAGCGTCTCTATCGCGGCGCGAAGGCCATTGCGATGGATATCGGACTCACCAAAGAAGCTTTGATTGACCGTCTCTATGCCGTTCTGGCAGCAAACAAAATGGACGGAGACGGTGTCCATATCCGCCTGATGGTGACGCGCGGTATCCGCTCCACCCCATATCAGGACCCACGCGTGGTCATTTCCCCCGCGACCATCGTAATCATTCCCGAATGGAAGGACCCGCTGCCCGAAACCGCGACCAATATGCTGCGGTTGTTCACGGTGCATGTCCGGCGTGGTTATCCCGATGTGCAGGACCCCAAGCTCAACAGCCACAGCAAACTCAATTGCATCACCGCCTGCATCCAGGCGACCGAGGCGGGGGCGGACGAGGCGCTGATGCTCGACCCGCATGGCTTTGTCGCGACTTGCAATTCGACCCATTTCTTCATCGTCAAGAACGGTGAGGTCTGGACTTCAACGGGGGATTATTGCCTCGACGGGATCACGCGCGGCATGGTGATCGAAGTCGCACGCGAGGCAGGCATTCCGGTATTCGAGCGCAACTTCTCGCTGACCGATGTCTATGGCGCGGATGAATCCTTTACAACCGGCACCTTCGCGGGTCTGGCGCCTGTCGGAACCATCGACGGGCGGATTATCGGGACCGAGCGAGGCCCGATGGTTGAACGCCTCCAGCAACTTTACCTTGCCCGGCTTCATGCGGACACTGCCGCATGACAATCCGTGTTGCGATGTGGTCAGGTCCAAGGAATATATCGACTGCGATGATGCGCAGCTTTGGGGCGAGAGCGGACTGCGCGGTCAGCGACGAACCTTTCTATGGTGCCTATCTAAAGGATTCGGGCGAGCCGCAACCGATGGCGCAGCAGATCATCGCGGATATGGATTGCGACTGGGAAAGCATTGCCAATATGATGCGAGGCCCAGCGCCCGATGGTGCGCCTATCTGGTATCAAAAACATATGCCGCATCACATGATCGGCGACATCACCATCCGCGATTTTCCCGACCATAAACACGCGTTTCTTATCCGTGAGCCCGAGCGCGTTATCGCCAGCTATGCAGTGAAGCGGGTCGAAGTGAAATTCGATGATCTGCGCTATGACCGTCAACTGGAATATTTCGAATGGGCGAAGGACAATTCGGGTGAAATCCCCGCGATAATCGAATCAACGGCCTTTCTTTGCAATCCTGAAGTCCACCTCAAATTGCTGTGCGCGCGGCTGGGCATCCCTTGGGATAGCTCCATGCTGCAATGGCAAGCAGGAATTTTGCCCACCGATGGCATCTGGGCCACGCATTGGTATGATAAAGTTATGGCGTCTACAGGCTTCGGCCCGCCGCCCGGACCAAAACCTGTGCTGCAAGGCCAAGCGGCAAAGCTCGCGGACGAATGTCGACCATATTTTGAAGCCATGCAGAAATTCGCGCTGACCCCGCAGGAACTCTAACGATGTGCAATGAAGTGGCGGGCAGGGTGGGATTCGAACCCACGGAGGGCTTGCACCCTCGCTAGTTTTCAAGACTAGTGCATTCGACCACTCTGCCACCTGCCCGCTGATTAGCGCGGCTAGCGATGTCGGGCGCGAATGTCACTATTAAATCTGCCTATTTATGTCAGCCGCAAGGGGCTTCATCTCATACAATCGGCAAACCGCCGATATTTCCGCGCGGAGCAACGATTTGCTCTTGCGGTTCGCGCATCTTGTGACACGGTCGGATGATGATATTCAAACGCCTGTTTCTCTTTGTCGCCGCATTAACACTCATGTCCCCTGCATCGCCTGCCCTGTCGCAGGATATGTCTTTCGATGCCTATCTGCAGCTTCTGATTGCGCGGGCACGGGCTGATGGAGTAAGCGAACCGACCATCCAGCGGATGACTTATGATCTGACGCCAAATATGCGCGTTATCGAGTTGGATCAGGCGCAACCTGGCACACCGTCACGAAGCGGTTATCCGCCGCTTCAGCCCTATCTCAACACCCATGTCAATTCAGGCCTGATCGGGCGCGGGCGTGATATGCTCCAATCCTCGTCAACTATTCGTGCGCGGATCGAGCGCGAATATGGGGTCCCGTCTGAAGTGTTGTTGGCTATCTGGGGGCACGAAACCAATTTCGGCAGCTATCGCGGTAATTTCGATCTTTCGCGCTCGCTGGCGACGCTGGCGTGGGAAGGCCGACGACGCGAATTGTTCGCCGGCGAGTGGGTCGCACTCCTCAAAGTGGCCGACAAAGGCTATTCGCGCAGCCAATTGGTTGGCAGCTGGGCAGGTGCCTTCGGTAACCCGCAGTTCCTGCCGAGCGTCTATCTGCGCCTTGCCACAGACGGAGACGGAGATGGACGCGCAGACATTTTTGGCAACCGCGCCGACACGCTCGCCTCGATCGCCCGCTATTTCAAAGATTCGGGTTGGCGCAGCGGCCAACCCTGGGGTGTTAGGGTAAGCGTGCCCGACAATCTCGATCGTCGCGCTATCGAAAGCAAAATTGTCTCTCCGGTATGTTCGCGCGTTCACGAACGCCACAGCCAATGGAAAACGGTGCGCGAATGGCGCAATTTGGGCGTTCAACCGCAAAAATATCTGGATGATGATATGATGGCATCATTCTTCCAACCCGATGGAATCGGAAAACCTGCATGGCTCTTAACCGCAAATTATAGGGTTATCCTCGAATATAACTGCTCGAACTACTACGCTATGAGTGTGGGATTGCTTGCAGATGAGATTGCCAACTGACGTCCGTTTTCGTTTCCTTGCCCTGGGCCTGACCGCCTTGGTCGCGGCCTGTGCTCGCGGTGGAAACGATCTTTCAACACTTGCTTCGGCGGCTGACAGCGCTTCTTATACAGCGGCCGGCCCGGAGGCAGATTACCCGGTTGTAGTTGGCGACCCTTACTCGATCGATGGAACGGTTTATACAC
>JBATLU010000342.1:0-4471 GCA_049289475.1 Pontixanthobacter sp.
ACTGAAGTGCTCGGAAAGTCCAACTCATCTGCTGCCAATTTAGAGTACGGGGGATAGGCTAGACGGATAGCTATGCATTTAGATTTCGTGCCCGACACACGAGCAGATGGAACTCCGTTTTGGATGAGCGCATTATTCGAAGGCTGGCAACCACCATCTTCGAAAGCTGGCGCGCGCGAGTATGAACTTGTGATGGTGCCAACGTTGGCGAGCGTCATTCAGACCAAGATGGGCGAATGAACAGCATATTTTTGCGAGGCTCAATCTGTCAGCGTGGCGGCGGTGATTTACCTCTCGGCTTTCGCCAGACTGGGACTGTGCCGTGGAATGAAGGCTGATAGCCGCTGCCGAGCTATCTCCACATAATCTATCTTTCGTTCAATCCCGATGAACTGGCGGCGCATTTTGATACAAGCCTCTCCCGTTGAGCCAGAACCAGAGAAACAGTCGAGGACCAGATCATCAGGGTCGGAGCAGGACGCTAAAATCCGTTCAATCATCAGGACTGGAAACTGCGCGGGATGGGTGGTTTTTTCTGCGGTCGAGCCTCTGCCGCCGACAACCCGCTCAAAATACCAATAGTCTGTGGGATTTTTTCCCAAGACATTGTTTCGCTTATCGTTCGTAATATTAAGCTGCCTGTCTCGAACTTCATCGAGGTTAAAGACATATGCGTTTGTATCTCTGACAACCCAAAGCCATCGTTCGGTCCGATGAGAAAACCTCTTCTTGTAACTCAAGCCGCCTTCGTAATGCCAAATGACTTCCTGAACGATTTTGAGCCCTAGCTTTTTCAAGACGGGATAATATAGATATGGCAACGGAATGGCTTCGTTTTCGAGGTTCTTGATGTAGCCGATGTTTATCCACATCGCGCCGTTCTTGGTGATAAGCGGCTCAACGGCACCAAGCCATTTACTGATAAAATCTATGTGTTGGTCGAAGTCAAAATCTACCTCGTAAGATTTTCCAGCCAAATAGGGTGGTGACGTTACCACGAGTTGGATCGAGCCGCGCGGCATGGAATCCATCACCTCCACGCAATCCCCATGGATCAGATTTATTCCATTTCGCACTTGATGTTTTATCACGAGTTTGGGCTTCAGATTCAGCACTGCCAAAATCAAAAGCAATGTTTCGATATTGCCTCCGCCATTCTCAACCTTACTAATTGTGGGAACGCTCAAGTCACAGAGGGCTGCTAATTTTGCCTGCGACAGTTTCCCGCGCTTTCGTGAAGATCGTATCCATGCAGAAACAGAGCTTCGCAGAGGCTGGTCCACGAACCGCAGTTCCAAGTATTTGATCGCGCTTGTCAGTGATCTTATCGAACCCGCACCATGCTCGATGTTCCGAATTGTGATTACCGCCAACTTGGTCGCGATAGCCATTTCAAGCTGTGAGATTTTGCGACTTTTCCGATGATTCTTAAGCGCACGCCCAAATTCAGTGCGGAAAATAGCGATAGGATCATTTATCATTTGACGGATTTATGAGCGGAGCTTGGCTTAAAATACCATAGTTTCGTTTATATTTTTGTGCATATCTGGTTTGATTGCGCACTAAAATAAACCATTTTTCGCGCAGCTTATTTCGGGCATTGTCTGCATGGCGGCACACAACGGGGGTTGGTATGAGCGAAACGGCTACGGCAGCGGATCAACGAGTATCCAAACAATATTAGGAAGATGCTTGTCGGAGCACCGTATCGGCGAGGAAAGCAGACCGCCTATCGAAACATCCACCATGAGTTAAAGCGGGCACATGACGATCTGGTGGGCGTCACCGTCATCATCCTTGAAAACTGTGAAACGTCCCAACTCAACGAACGTGAGCGACACTGGATAGCAGTTCGTAAGTCCGAAGCTGAACGTGGCGGACCCCATGTTTTGAACGGAACCTGATCTGCCACCGAGTCCAATGAGAGGAATGACATGCCCATCAAGGATGAGTTTGAAGCAGAACTGCACGCCCGTTTTCGTAGGGCATTCGAACGGGGTGCCGACAGTGTCGAAGTCAACTCTGGCGAGCTTCATCGGTCACTCGGCGGCTATCCCAGCCCCAACCATCACATGCCAACTTGTTGCGCGGTCATGCATAATGCTTGTCGAGCAAGCGATGAGATTGTCGCGACACCTCCGAGTGGCAAAGGTGCCTCTCTGACAATTAGGTATCAGTTACCAAGGTAATTTGTAGAACAGCTAATTTCGTCACAGGCTGAGCCAAGGCTATTGGTTCCGTCTATCGTTTTAGGATAAATGGTCGAGAACCCTTTTTACCTTCCAATAGAACGTATGGATTTTCAATCTCACGCTCGACCTCTGCT
This sequence comes from Pontixanthobacter sp., assembly GCA_049289475.1. Taxonomy (GTDB): domain Bacteria; phylum Pseudomonadota; class Alphaproteobacteria; order Sphingomonadales; family Sphingomonadaceae; genus Pontixanthobacter. The sequence goes on from JBATLU010000342.1 coordinate 2,327, forward strand.
GGCGTATTGAGGACTTTGGGGAATTTGCTCGGAACAAGCTCCTTTGCCCGAGCGCATGCGGATGCTCGTGTTTTATAGGATGCGTGAATATACCAAAACCGCTCTTCAACGATAAGAACCTGCCACGGTCTCAGGCTGCTGCTGCTGCGCGCTACAACCGCCTCTGTCATGTTTCCCCCAATTCGCCATTGACCAACTGTCGATGCTTTTTGAAGGCTGACTTCACTTAGTCAATGACAGTCTGAGTATTTGGGTGAAACAGTCGAAAAAGGAACTGGCGCGATGTGATATACTCGACCGTCGTAAGCACAGTGGGAGCATGTAATGTCCAAAGGCGAAGGTGGCGGAGTATCGATTGGTTATGGGTCCAACCTCCCAGTCTCAGGCGAGAAGCGCGTAAAACTTAAGCACGCGACCGAAATTGATACGCATTTGACCCAGAAGAACGTCCGAGATGCAGCAAGGGCTCTTGTCGAAAAAAAGGGGCGAAAAAAGTCACACCTCACTAATGCGGAGAAAAAAGCAGACAAGCAGGCTCGCAAAAAATATAGGGCTGCACCCAAAGAAGTGGTCGTCGAGATGCGTGAGGGCGGCGAGCTAAAGGGAATGCGGATTGTTCTCAGATCGTAACCGCTTTCTCCAAGCCGAAGGAGCCGAAACATGAATATCTGGGATGAAATATCGACGATAGTGCGGCGCAACCTTGATGTATTTTATGAGATCGAGGCGATGGACACGGGCTTCCGCCGCAAGTTCGATGCCGTCCAGCGACGCGAAAAGGCTCCTTGGATCATGATGGGGCGCGATGAACTTGCCGCCGAAGAACTTGCAATCTGGCAGAAGCTGGATGGAGGCGAGCAATCCAAAGCAGATAGTGTCGCTGAAATGAGAGGGCTGATGGCAAGCTACTATGGTCAGGAGCATTAGGTTGTCTGCGGTGGTGGAGGCATGCTGATGTGGGACGACGATAACGCCATTTACGATGATGGCGAATGGATCACTTGGACCGAGATCAATTCTCATCTGGCACGGTTGGAGTTCGAAGCCCGCTTCCCGAACCTCGATGTCGATCTGGTGCCGATCTTCCAAGACCTGCTCGCCGTGGCGCAGGACTACCATCACCTCACTGGCAGCCACCTTCAAGTTTACGGCGATCTCGGCGAACTTTACGGCGCGATCACCCACGGCATCAAACTCCACCGCAATTACGCGCAAGGATCGGACGGTAAGCTCGGTAATCACTTCGTCGAAGTGAAGACCATCACTCCGTTCAAAGCCAAGGATACGATCACCCTCAACCTCAAGCGCAACTTCAGCAAGGTGCTGATCGTGAAGATCGACGACGCCTTTGAGGTGCAGAGCAAGATGATCGACCGCAAAGCTCTACCCAAGGTGAAGGGCGACAAGCTCACCTTCAACTGGGCTGACTTCGACCTCTGACTCGCATTTCAGGTTCGAGTTAGAAAAGTTACGATAGGCTGCATTTTAATAAAGCGGGCGAGGCACCCGCTTTGCTATTCTTGGGACAGACACCAACCCAAGGACCCCCATGGAGCTTAATCACAATCAGTTCATCGACGTCGCGTCACTCTCGATCTTCGTCAGCATCATCGGAACTGCCGCCCCGCATCGCCGCGTGGCTGCTTCGTTTAGTCATCAGCAAGCGCTCGATGAACTTATCGAATATCTCAACATGATGATGGCTGAAACAGTTCTGCCCGACGATGCGAGTGAGCAGGACGTACGGCAAGCCTACGCAGACAACCTTTATCAACCCGTCGAAATAATCGAGAGCGAGCTAATCAGTCTATACGCGGCAGGCTGACAGAATTTTACGTTTCCCCCAGTCCCACATAATTGAGCCCAACTGATCCAGTCATGCTTGATGCACGCCCTTCCTATCAATTGGGTCGGAAAGGAATTTTGAGGTTGTCCGTCTTCAAGGCTTAGAGCCTAACCATCCAAACTAGCCCGTTCCAAAAACCCCCATGCAATCCATCATCGCCGAACTGCAGGAAACAGCCATTTAGCGATAGCTTCTCTGGCCATTCCAGAATGGGATGTTTGTGGAATGCATTAGGCCCGTGCGAGCAACCGAGTGTGCTGTTCAGCCCAAGGGTCAGGTGTGATCCGCCCGTTTTCGAC
>JBATLU010000343.1:0-2999 GCA_049289475.1 Pontixanthobacter sp.
ATAGTATGCTGCGTTTTCTCGTTTTGCTCGCATTGTCACTTGCCGTGCACTTGCAGCCAGTCATCGCACAGAGTGATCCGGGTGCTGCGTTGCAGGCCCCTGCGGGAATGCGGCTGGCCCAGATTCAGAAGCTGGATGAGCTGCCAAATGTCGACGGCCTCGAAAAGAATTGGGTGGTGAGCGATCTGTCGCTCAGCAACTTCTATCTCGCCCGCTTCGTGACTGCCGGGCTGGTAGAAGGCAGCGAGGAGGAAGCGCGAAGCTCGCGCTTCGGCATATTCTATCGCGGCGAGAACCCCGGCTCCAGCAATAACGGAAAATGGCTGGTGCCGCCGAACGGGTCAGGGCTTTACCCGATCAATCTGGGTGCCGCACTGGTGCGCAAACCAGGAACCAGTGAGTGGCTGTCGTTCAACATTATCAGCGGCAAGACGACCAAGGTCGGTGCGGGCGAAGTGGCAGTCATGGATGTGATGCACCCTGCGTCTTTGGGTACAGGTGCGTGGCGACCGCAGCAATTCTACCATGCATGGGGTCCGGTACGGCAGTATTATCTCAGCACCGACGACAACGGCCAGACCCAGACCGTGCAGTTCCTGTATTACAATCCGGAAAAGAAGGCGATCAGGGCATGGTTTCCGATCGAAAATGTGTTGAGCCGGTCCAATCCGCAAAACTTGGTGCCTGTGCAGATGCTTGCGAAGCGCGACTACCTAGTGCGGCGGTGGGATGGGAGCAATGTCACTGAAGGGCTTACTGGCGGTCTCGACTATGTCGAAGGCATAACAATGCTGATCCCGATATTCTCGACCAAATATCCTGGCCAGTTTGCCGAGACCGCCCCCTATCGGACCCTGGTTCGGGTGATTGATGCGGAGCGGCAACTCTACGACCCGGTCGATAGCGTGCACAAGTGGCGACGGTCGGAAAAGGACCCCGTCAGCAGCACCGGATACAAGTTCCTTGGCAGGCGGCCTGTCGGGCGAAGTGTCGGGATCGAGACCAAAGCGGTGCCCTTGGAACTGTATGCAGACAATGGCTACGCAGAAGTGTGGCAGACGCCTAATGGCATTCGGCTGGCACCCGTTTTCGGTGATTTCTACAACGGAACGGAGTATATTCCCTATGTCGGCTCCACGGGCATCGGCGGAGGCGGAGAGAAAAACGCGCGATATGTGCTCCTGGAGCATATCGATATCCCGGCATCTTCGAGAAATTCCCGCGCGCCGTATCGTATGGCAAGCGGCATTCGCGCTTTCCATGCTGATGGCAGCGTCGATGTGTGGACCCGCATGGTCTATGGAGTTGCGCCGGAAACGAAAAGAGAATTTGTGCTGATGAATGACGAGCGCCTGCCTTCGCGCGAAGCGGCTCTGGCGTTCGAGGCCAAGCTGTTCACTGACGAGGGGCGTCTCGCCTTCGGCAAGGAGCAACGCCGGCGTTGGGACGTCGCCGAGACCGAAAAATGGGAACGGGTACGCCAAGCCGATCTGGCCAAACTGAGTCCCGAACAGCGTGAGTCCTTGCGCTGGGCGAAAATCCATGAAGAGCGCCGCCAGCAGGAAGAGGTGCGGCTGAAAGGCCTGATCGATACAAGGCTAGCGCAGCGTGACTGGGCCGGTGCGATGGCGCTGACCGACGAACGCTACGGCTATGGCCTCAAGGCATACGCCGCAGGAGCGGTAATCGATGGTGGCGGCGCAAGCTTCGTCAGCAACGACGACGCCCGCTATGCGATCAGGATACTCAACGACGAGCCATTCAAATCCAACAAGTTCCATGCCTTGCTGCTCCAGCGCGTGCCACCGCAGGTCCGCTCGGCCCCCTCCGGCCCATGGACTGGTGCGCCAGATCGAAGTGGCGCATCATCAAGCGGGTCATCGACTTCCAATCCCATTGCTGACGCACGGGCGCGGTCGCGTGACGATTACAACAGCGGCAAGACGTCCCAATATTTGTGCAGTTCGTCCACATTCTGCAATTGATTAATTCCTGCCTTGCCAGGGAGCACTTTGCTTGGCGTAAACATCGCTGACGAACCCTTGGGTACCCCTCAGGCGCTCAGCTAATCGGCCTTTCCACAATTCTTACCTTCATTCCGCAACGCTGGCATTCGATATGAATGTCTGCAACTAAGATTTGCCGGTTTGACGATGACTTTCCGCAATTGGGTCGTTTGCAGACTGTCTGCTTTTATCCGAAACGGAGCGATAGCCGCCAGTCAGCTAACAGCATTGGCAACATTGCCTCCATGCGGCAGCTTATGAGGTGGGAAGCGGACTCTAGCTTCGCACTCGAAAAGGGTGCTGAGGGTTTTGCCGAATGAACGCTTCAACGTCTCGCAGCCGTTCAGGGTATGGCTCGACTTCTCGCCAGCCGGTGTTGGGGAAAAATCGATAGCCAGCTTTCCAAAGCCTCTCGACCTTTTTCCATTGCTCCTTGCCTGATTTTTTCGGTGCCTTGAAGGCCCTACCCATGAAGTTCGCAGGGCCTCCGCATTCGGGACAAGTCGCTGAGCTTTCTTTGGAGAGCTTCCACGATTTCCGGCATTCGAAGCAGGCGTGAGCTGTTAGGCAATCAGGCCCTCGATGCAATGGCGGCACTCTCGGCGCCGGCATGGCTCGATTGCCGATTTCTTTTCGGATTTCCATTCGCTCAGCTTTGGTGGGCGGATTGCTCATTGAATGGTTGATGCCCGTTTCCCTAAACTTCCGCAATTGGGTCGTTAGCCGACAGCCCGCTTTTTACCGAATAACCGGCAAGTCAGCCTTTGCGCTTATCGCACTTATCTCATACCCTCGCCCGAAATAGCCAAGCGGGATTTCGTCCCGCTTACAACCGCCGCAACCAGCCTCCAGTCGCGAATGGAACTGAGATATGAACCTTGATTACGACCCGAAGCTGGTAGAATTCCGGCAGCAAATCCAGACCTATTTCGCGCATGATTATCCCAAGGATATTCTGGCTAAAGTCGCCAGCGGCGCCAGCCTGACCACGCC
>JBATLU010000344.1:0-15287 GCA_049289475.1 Pontixanthobacter sp.
ATGGGGACCACGGCGGCATGCATGGCATCGTCGATCACTGGAATGCGCGGCATGCGGTTACCCAAGGCTCCTGCGGAAACCGATACGCTGTACCCTTTGGCCGGTTTGACCGGCATCGGCAGACCGGCCTCGCGGGCCAGCTCCGGAGACCAAACGCCCGAACACAGGATAACTTCGCCCCTATAGTCTTCGCCGCCTGAGGCCACACCTTCGATCCGGCCATTGCGCGTGAGCAGCTTGTCGACCCTCGCGCCCAATTTGATCGTGCCGCCCAGCTCGCTAGCCTTTTCTGCCAGAGCGAGAACGAACTTGCGGGCATCTCCCACTCCGTCATCCGGGAAATGCAATGCACCAGCGATGCGCTCACCAATTGCCGTAAGTTGAGGTTCGGCAGCGACTGTCCCGGCGGCATCCAGCCGCTCGAAACGCAGGCCTGCTTGATCGGACAGCCGCTCCGCCAGCTCCAAGGGGCCAGCCATGGCCTCCGCGCTCTCGAATATCTTCAGAGTTCCAACGTCGGACTGATCGAATTGCAGTGCCAATTCCCCTGTCAGCGTGCGCGTCCGCTCCACCGATTTGGCGCATAATCGGTAATTGGCCAAAGTGGTCGCCTGATGCCGGGTGCGCCCTGACGCGGCCAGAAAACGCAGACCCCATCCGGCCAGCGCCGGCACTTGCGACAGATGCAGCTTCATCGAAGACTTCGGATCGAACAACGATGCCATCAAGTGGCCAGCAACACCCGGCCCGTTCCACGGGTCGGGCATGGAGGGCGTCAGCATTCCGCCATTGGCGAAACTTGCCCCAAGTCCCAGTTCCACTTCGGCCTCGAACAGGGTCGCCTCGTGGCCGCGAGAAACCAGTTCATAGAGCGTGGAGATCCCGATCAAGCCGCCGCCGACGATGATGAATCGCTGCTTGTCCATGTCAGCCCCTTGTAAACCGAGTGGTGCCAAAGTGTCCCATCAGATCGAGAGGGTGATCAGGTTCCACTGCCACAGCTGCGCGATGAGCAAACCATCGACCAGAAGAACAACGCTTAGCCAGATCATACTGCCCTTGGTTAGCGACCCCGCCATGGCGGCGCGCACCGCAATGACAGCTGTCGCCAGCACCAGCGCCAGCCAGATATATTGTACGGCAAGGGCGATCCACAGGCCCGAACCGGGCCATGCAAAAGCCAGGAACTCTCCCAGGACACCGATCTGTACGACCATCGCAATTAGTGCTGCGCCAAACGCCAATCCTATTGCAGCTTTGGCGGTGGTGATCCGCACTAGCGCCGCCGGTAGGCCCTGTGCCGCCTTGCCCGCCAGCCTGCGCGGGCGAATCCAGACGAGCTGCCAAAATGCCAGCGCGGCAACCGCAGCCAGCACCAATCCGAACGCTCCGAGCGTTTGCCACCAGCCGATCCGGTCAAACCCGTAATGTCCGTAACTGGCAGTCATGCGCGTGGCTTTGCCGTCAGGCCCATAGGTGAACAATACCGATGAATCGATCTCGGGATCGTAGAATGTACCCGGCGCGACCTGCCGATAGACGCCGCTTTCCCCGCCGCCCTGAATATTGAGCGACCCGTCAGGGCGCCCTACAACTTTGCGGGCACCCATCAAGGGGCCAAGGAACTTAGCCAATCGCGAATAGCTGGTCCGGTCGATCAGATAGTCGCCTTCATGCAGGCGAAGCTCTGCCTGAGTCAGGCCCTTCGGTGCGCTCCAGCCCGGTATGGGCTGTGCCTGCGGGATCATTCCTTCGATCAGACGCATGGCCAGTTCGCGCGGCGCACTATGATCGTCGCTGCCATTGACGCTGACGAAGACGCCAATCTGGCGGTCAGGCACCATCACCATGGCGCTGAAATGGGTATAGGCAGACCCGCCATGTTCGAAAGTAGGAAAGCCTTTGATCCAGCCGGACCGAAAGCCCCAGTCATAGTCGGGAACGGTCGGATTGTCGGGGTAGGGCCTCTGTTGCATCCGCTCAATTGTTGCACGTTTGAGCAGGGTATCGCCGCCAAGCAGCGCAAGCATGAACTTGGCCATGTCACTGGCGGTGGCGGAGGCTGACCCGGCCGGCGCGGCTTGCCAGATATGGGTGAAGGGCTGGGGCGCAAACGCGCCATTGCGGTAGAAATAACCGGTCGAAATCCGACCTGCCAACTGCGGATCGAGAGCAGGAAAGCCGCTCGGCATGTCAGGCTCGCGGAAGCTCGTCGCGCGCATATCCAGCGGGCCGAGAATATGCTTCTCGATATAGGCGTGAAACGGCTCTCCCGAGACGTTTTCGACGATCAGCCCAGCCAATGCCGCGCCGTAGTTTGAATAGACGGTCTTCGTGCCGGGTTTGCGCACCAGTTCGGGCATGTATTGACCGAGCCATTGACGCAATCCCAAAATGCCGCTGGTGCCGTGTTTGAACAGGATGCCAGCGGAACGATCTTCGAAGCCGGGGCGGTGCGTGAACAAATCCCGGACCAGGATTTCACGTCCGCCGTATGCGGGCAGGTCTAGGCCTTTGAGATAGGTTTGCGCAGGCGCGTCGGGATCGACAAGGCCTTTCTCAACCAATTGCATCAGCGCGACAAAGGTCAGCGTCTTGCTGACCGATCCGATCCGGAACAGTGTCTGCTCGGGGTCGACGCGCACGCCGCGCTCGATGTTTTCAAAACCATAACCGCGCTGCAGAACCACTTTGCCGCAATGGACTATTGACAGGGTCGCGCCCGGAATATGCGCGGCCTGCCGGAGAGTTTCAAATCGGGCATCCGCCTCGATCTGCAAGGCGGCAGGATCGATCGCAGGTCCGGGGCAAGTCTGCGCCTGAGCCGGATTTTGCGCTAGCGCTACGCTAGCCTGTGTTGCCGCAAGCAGCCCAAGCAAGCTGAGAAGAGCCCGCCGGATCATTCTGCAGCGACCGCGAACGGATCAACATCTTGCAGCGGCCATACCGCGCGGGTTAGGCGGGTATAGGGGATTTGCGCAACATCGAACGGCATGCCGCCCGGCGTGCTGACATAGTGCACGGAATTGGCGCGCGGTGCCCAGGCCTCGTAGAAATGCTGGGTCGATTTGACGATCAGCAGTTTCATCGCCGATAGATCTAGGCCCAGTGCTTCGAACGGGCCGGGTTCGAACACCTGTGTCCGGATCGTGTTCACGAACAGATGGACGCCGTCGGCTTCCAGCCAGACCAATGTGCCTAGCACCATCGAGCTTTCACCAAGGGCGTGCGACATATCCTTGCCGATGCCGCGAACTGTCACGGTCAAATCGATCGGATCGCCAGAACTTGGGCCAATCTTGCCGCCCAGCCGGATCGGCAGAGTGGCCCCGACACCGGCATCTTCGATGATCTGGACAAGGATCGGGTCCCAATAAATGCCCAGCATGACATCGCGGATTTCGCGCTTCAGGATTTCTGCCAGGATGAAGGTGGAATCGGCCGGGGAACCGCCGCCGGCATTGTCCGCCACATCGGCCAACACATAAGGTCCGTCGGACATGTCACCGAGGCTGTCGAGCGTCTCTTCGATACCTGGACGGCCGATCCTGAAATTCTCCCGCAGGTCCCAGATCTCCCGGCCGAATTCTTCCGCCAGCCTCTGCGCCTGGTCTGCATCGCCGTCGCACACCGCGAGCATCTTGGTGCCGATATCGGGGGTATCGCCCCACGGGAAGCCATGCACCAGCGAGAGCGACAGGACGCCGTCCTTGCCCTCCGCTGCAAACATCCGGTCAACAAAAGAACGCATCGGCTCGACCGGCGTTAGATACAGCCCGATCATGCGGCAATCGAATACCCGCATCACCGGTTTGATGACGCCATTGTGGGTATCCATCGCCAATCTGTAAATATCATGCCCGCGGTCGACGATATCGGTGTGCGGGTATTCCTTGTAGAATACCATAACATCCGTTGCCTCGAGCATCTGGTCAGTCAGGTGGCAATGAGGGTCAAACTCCGCACCGATCGTCACATCCGGCCCGGCGATTGCGCGCAGCCGGCCAATCAGATCACCTTCGCAATCTAGAGTCTGCTCGGCGATCATCGCGCCGTGCATTTGCATCAGAATGATGTCGACGTCGCCCGCGGCGCGTAGATCGTCGCAAATACGTCCGCTCAGCGTATCGTAGACATCCTGAACCGTGGCCCCGGCGGGCTGAGCCATGGCTGAAACGCTTTCAATGACCTCATGTCCTGCGGCCTCGGCTTCACGGCGCCATTCATGCAAGACGATGTTGAACGCAACCGGAGGATGCTGAGTCGCATCGCCGTAAAACAGGCCCGGCTCCTCATAGGCGGACCAGCCGGTGGGCACAGGTGAGAATGTGTTGGTTTCGGTGGCCAGACAGGCGATGAAGATTTTCATGGTTCGATTCCCCTCTAATTAAATATACTGTGGTATAATTTATCTGGTATGGCAAGCGCTATTGGGATAGGCCGCTTGGCAAGCGCGGGATCGAGGAGGAATCGGATGAACAGCATCGGGATGGATGAGCAGCTTGGAAAAGCGACGCCGACCAGCAACCGCTGGTACACGCTAATTCTGCTCGCGATGGTTTACACGATGAGCAGTCTTGACCGTTTTCTGCTCGGTATTGTCTTGCCATATATCAAGGCCGAGATGGCGCTCAGCGACACACTACTGGGGCTGCTATCGGGTGCGGCTTTTGCAATTTTCTATGCGACGCTGGGTTTGCCGATCGCCCGTCTTGCGGACCGCTATAGCCGCAAGCTGATCATCACCGTCTCTCTTGCAATTTTCAGCGTGATGACAATGGTGTGCGGGCTCGCCTCCAACTTTGCGATGCTCTTTATCGCGCGCATTGGTGTGGGCATTGGTGAAGCAGGAACAAGCCCGGCGTCCTACTCGATCATTTCGGATCGCTTTGAACAGGAACGCCGCTCTACTGCGATGGGAATCCTATCAATGGGCGGCAATGTCGGCCTGCTGCTTGGTTTTGTCGCGGGCGGGTATATTGCTGCAAACTATGGCTGGCGCCCGGCATTTATGCTGGCGGGCTTGCCGGGCCTGGTGTTGGTGGTTCTGATTCATTTTACCATGAAAGAGCCCCGCCGAGGGGCCGTGGATGGCCAAGCTGCCGTACAGAATGTGCAGCAAACCTCGATCATCCAGGCCATTCGCACCCTGATGGCTGTGCCAAGTTACCGGCATTTGGTGTGCGGCATGGCGCTCGTGCTATTTTGCGGGACAGGGATGCTTGCATGGATCCCATCGCTGGCTGACCGCTCGTTCGGACTGGCTCCTGACAAATCGGGATTGCCGATTGCGCTGATCATCATCACTGCGGGTGTTATCGGGACACTGTTTATCGGTGGCATGCTGGCAGACCAGTTGAGCAAGAAAGACCCGCGCTGGTTGCCCAGTATTGCCGCGATCGGGGCAATTGTCATGTCCGCCGGAGCCGCAGGGATAGCTCTGGCGCCGTCGATTGGATGGCTGTGGGTCGCCTTTTCTTTCGTGGCCGTCGGCTCGACGACATATGTGGCGCCTTCGCTGGCGCTTAGCCAATCGCTTTCACCGATAGAACTGCGCGCGACCAGCGGTGCCTTGGCATTGATGATTGCCAATCTGTTCGGCCTTGGCCTTGGCGCGCCAGTGATCGGAATGCTCAGCGATTTCTTAGAACCACAGCTCGGGAGCGGGAGCTTGGCAGCATCGATGTTGCTGGTGCCCATTATGGGTGTGTGGGCCGCGTTTCACTACGCCCGCTGTGCAGCGTTCCTCCCGCAAGCGGGCCCTTCACCAAAAGAGACTCTCACCGTATGACCAACCTTCGTTTCATCTCCGCCGAAACCGTCCGCAGCAAGCTGACCCATAAGGCCTGCATCCCGCTGGTGCGCGAGGCCATGATTGCGCTCAGCGCGGGGAAGACTCGCCAAGCACTGCGCCAGATTATCGATCTGGGCGGCGGTAATGCGTTTGGCACAATGCCCGGCGCGGTCGATGGCCTGTGCCACGGCGCGAAACTGATCAGCGTATTTCCCGGCAATGTCGCGCGCGGCGGCAAGGCGCATGAGGGTGTGATCATGCTGTTCGATCCCGAAAATGGCATCGCGACCTGCGCTGTCGATGCGGGCGAAGTTACCGCTATCCGCACGGCCGCCGCCTCTGCCGTGGCAACCGATGCGCTTGCACGCAAGGACGCGCAAGTCCTCGCGATTTTGGGAACGGGGGAGCAGGCGTGGCAGCATGCGCTGGCAATGTGCGAAGTTCGTGCCATCCGGGAAGTCCGCCTGTGGGGCCGTGACACGGCCAAAGCTGAAGCCCTGGCTGGGCGGATCCGAGATACGCTTACCTTGCCCGTAGAGGTGTTCGCTGACGTCGCCAAGATATGCGTGGGAGCCGACATCATATGCACGACTACCGCGGCGCAGACCCCGGTTCTTCTGCTGGAGCATGTCGCGCCTGGCACGCACATCAACGCGGTCGGCTCCAGCCGCGCCGGACCAACCGAGATTGACCCGCAGCTGATCCCAGCCTCGCTCTTTATTCCTGACCATAGAGAGGGTGTTATCGCCCAAGGCTCAGAGTTTATCGATGCGGTCAAACTTGGCATCGCCGATGAGGCTTCGGTCGGGCCGGAGATTGGCGAGATTCTGGCGGCGCCCGATAAGGGACGCTCAAGTGCGGAACAGATCACGATCTACAAATCGCTTGGCTCCGTGGTGCAGGATCTGGCCGCTGCGCATTGGCTCGCAAACATTTCTGAATAAAACGATATAAATATCGTCCTTTTCTATGGAGACCGAGACGCCCCAGCCTTTACCCGCTGTCCCCAACGTGCTTGTAAGCCTCCCAGATGACACAGACCGCCAAACAAATTGCCCAAAAGCCCCGCCGGGGCCGCCCGCCCGCCTCCGAAAATGTGGATCGGCGCGATGCCTTACTGACCTCTGCGATAAAGCTGTTTGCCCAGAAGGGGTTTTCCGCGGTCGATCTGAGAGAGATTTCGAGAGATGCCAGCGTCACGGTGGGACTGATCCGGCATTATTTTGACAGTAAGGAAGGCCTGATAGACGAGGCGATTGCGAATGTGATCGAACAGTTACAGGCGGTATTTGGCCAAGTCACCGCGGATATTGATGCCTCAAACGGAGGGGCGTTCATTGATCTCATGTCGCAGCGGCACACCGATCTTTTGTATCCACGATATGAGCTGCTTCAATTCTTGAAGCACTTGGCAGTTGAGCTTCCTGACCAATCGCGCCCGATTTTCAAGGCTTACTATAAGCACCTGAACACGGAAATTCTGGAGCTGGAACGTCGATGGGGCCTGCCCCCGACGATCGACCCGTCGTGGCTCACCTTCACGCTAATGTTCATTCAGTTGGGACCGATTTTCCTCAGCGAGCAAATCAAGTCGATTATGGACTTCGACAAAGACAATAAAGTCGTGATGCAGAAGCGGAATGTAACCAGTACCGAATTGCTCAAGCACGGCATTGTCGCCAAATCAAAAAACGAGGGCTAGGGCCAGAATAAGCGCTTGGGCCGAACGCTGGGGCCCAGCGCTGGGGTCAATCAATCGCGCAGGCTTGCCCAAAAAAATGGCGGGTAGCTTTTCAACCACCCGCCACATCAATTATTCGCCGAATTTAACCTTGACGGTCACGCCGTAGGTTTGCGGGTCATTGTACTTGCCCCGTGGTATACCAAGGAACGAACGGCCATTGTAGATCTGCGTCTCGACATCAAACGCGTTCCGCATCCAGCCGAAGACCGAGATGTTCCCGAAATCGAGCCCGGCGCGAACATTGACCTGCTCCAGCGAGGAATTGAGGTTCACCGGCAGATTGTCCGGGTTAGAGAAGAACGAGCTACGATAGTTGTAATCGCCCTGGATCATCAAATTGGCGAAGCCTAAGTCGAAATCGGTCGCAATACCAAGGTTGAGGTTGTGCTTGGGCGCTTCCGCAGGACGATTGCCGTCGAAATCGACACCCGGTCCGCCGCCATTGGCGAAGCTGTCGAATTTCGTGTCATTGTAGCCGTAATTGGCAAACAGATTGAGCCATTCGACCGGCTGGAGATCGGCCTCAATTTCAAAGCCCTTGCTTGTGACTTTACCGGCATTCGTTGCTCTAAGCGCAGTGCCGCCGGTTGACAGCTGACTAAAGCTGAACACTTGGAAGTCGGAGTGCTTCGACAGATAGGCCGACAGGTTGAGGCGCAGGCGACGTTCAAACAGCAGCGACTTGAGGCCGATTTCGAACGCGTCGACGCTTTCGTCGTCGAATGCAATGTCATTGACCGAAGCCACGAAATCTGTGTTCCAGCCGCCGCTCTTATAGGCCCGCGAATAGCGTGCGTAACTCATGACATCGTCGGTAAGGTCATAGTTAAGGCTGACCGTGGGTGAGAAGTCTGAGCTGGAGCGCATATCTTGCAGCGCGCCATTGGTGAACAGGCCCGACGTGTCCGTGATGCTGAAATCGACCGACTTGTCTTCCTTGTTGAAGCGTGCGCCCGCAGTCAGTTCGAGCCGGTCAGTAATGTCAAAATTCGTGTGAAGGAAAACAGCGTAGCTTTGTGATTTCACTGTCGCGCCCTGTGACACCCCGACAAAAATCGGAGGAGCCGCCGGGTTGATCGCAGGCGCAAACGCTGTGGCTGTGCCCGCACCTTTGATGTCCTGATCGAGATAGAACAGTCCGACGACATAATCGAACCGGCCGCTATCGTCCGAAGCATAGCGGATCTCTTGCGAGAAATGGCTCGTTTCTTCGAAGATCGGCTTGGTAGTCGCAAAATTGAACTGACTGAAATCTTCATCGGACTCCGCGTCATAGCGGCTGGTCCGATAACCGGTGATCGAAGTCAGCGTGCCGCCATTGCCAAATTCATGATCGACTTGTGCCGACAGTCCATCATAGCCGATTTTGACATTCTGTTCTTCATTGATCTCGATCTGGTAGGGAGTGGCATCAATGCGAACACCGCCAGCAGTCGAGCGTCCTTTGAATTGCGCGGTATCCGCCGCAATGTAGAGCGACGTATCACCCGCCTCGATCAGCAGTTGACCACGCAGCCCGTATTCATCACGATTGTCATAATCGAGGCCGTTAAAGGTATTCTGCACGAACCCGTCGCGCTTACGGTACATCCCCGAAACGCGCATCGCGACTTTGTCCGACGCGGCAACATTCAGCATACCCTTAAGGCGGCGATTATCATAATTGCCGTATTCTGCCTCCAGATAACCGCTGGTGCCGAATTCCGGCTTCGAGGTGATGATGTTGATCGCGCCCGCCACGGTGTTCTTGCCGAACAGCGTTCCTTGCGGTCCGCGCAGGATTTCAATCGAGGCTACATCTAGCGCAGCCTGGTTTGACGCCGCCGAGCGGCCGACCCAGACGCCGTCAACATAGACGCCGATCCGGTTGTCAAAGCCGGCATTGCGTGACTGGTCCGAAATGCCGCGAATACCGAAGCGTTGACGAGTAGGGTCCGAACCGGCGACGACCAGCGAAGGGGTCGAATATTGAAGGCTTTCGACATTGCTGACTTGAAGGCGGTCCAGATCTTCGCCGGTGGTTACCGAAACGGCAACCGGAACGTTCTGAATATTCTGTTCGCGCTTTTGTGCGGTCACGACGATGACGTTGAGACCCGATTCTGCAGCCTCGTCCGCCTCCTGAGCAGAGGCTGCCTGACCGATGACGGCCGCTGCAACCAACGGAATTACCGACGTAAATTTCATGAGCGCGCTCTTGCGCCGTCCGGTGTTCATTTCAAAATCCTCCCTCAAGTTTTCCAATATAAATATACCGTGGTATAATTTAATCGATAAGGCAAGCAATTTTGATAGCTGTGCCATCACAGAGGCTGGAGAAGGATGCCGTCCATGGCAATTTGTTCCAGACGGTGATCGAGGGCCGGATTTTCAAACCGTTTAATCAAAGAGGCTGTGTATTCCTTCAAAGCCTGATTGAGGGCCGCGCGGATCGTGGGTGCTGCTTCTTCGAGCATCAACTGAAGCACCAGCGCCCTGAGCGCGGGGTCAGCAATCGCTTGAGCGGCAGAAGTTTACGGACTAATTCGCAACTCGGGTTGGGCGGATTTTGCCGAGCGGGGACGACCAAGCGTCAGACTTACAGCCCACTCACTGCCATCCGCGCCTTCACGATTTTATTGACCAAAGGCCACCCGTAGTGCGGTCGCACCGGTAGAAACCGCTTCGTCAGCCAGCGGGATCATGCCAAACAGGCTCGCAAATCCGTGGATTCCGCCGGGATACTCATGCAGGGCAACCGGCACGCGGGCGCGTTCCAGCGCTGCGGCATAGGCAACCCCTTCATCGTGCAGAGGATCGTTGCCGGCGACGATGATGGTTGCGGGGGCTGTCCCTTCCCTTGTGGAGCCGGCCGCAGGGCAAGCGCGAGGATCAGTGCGCAGATCGCCCGGCGCATATTGATCCCAATACCACCGCATCTGGTCAGCCGACAGGAAGCCGGGATGGTCGGCAGTGAAGGACGGTGCTGAGCAGTTTCCATCGAGAGCGGGATACAGCAGCAGCTGATGAACTATTGCCGGATCGCCAGCTACCGCTTGGGCCAAGGCTGCGGCCAGATTGCCGCCGGCGCTGTCTCCCGCAAGGGCGATACGGTTGGCGTCGATGCCCAGTTCGCTTTGTTGGTGTTTGAGCCAGTTGAGCGAAGTCAGGGCGTCTTGCCAAGCTGCAGGAAAGGGGTGATCTGGCGCGAGCCGGTAATCGACCGAAACCACCGCACAATGCGCCTGAACTGCGAGAATGGCCGCCAGCCGGTCATGAGTGTCCAGCGTCCCGTGAACCCAGCCTCCGCCATGGAAGAACAGCACCGCGGGCAAGGTTTCGCCGGGAGCAGGGTGGTACAGCCGTCCAGCCAAGGTCTGGCCATCACCCTCAATCGAAAGTTCGCGCCGCTCGGCTATTTCAACGGGCGGTGCGGGAATGGGTGCATCCAGTAAGGCCCGCAGTGACGCGGCGTCCAGCGGATCTGGCAATGCAAACCCGCTCTTTGCCATTGCGTCCAGCAGCCCTTGAATATGTGGGTCGATCATGTGCTTCTCACAAAACCTTCGTAATCATTGCGGAGCGCGCCTTCGCTCAGCTCGCGATAGCGCGGGAAACCGCCGACATAGATCATGAAGCCGCCCTTTTTCCCCTCGATATTTTTGCCGTTATACCAGGAATCCGCAAGGTTATGGACTGTATGTGCGGCGGCGCCATTTACCTCCATCGCCCAATTTTGCTCGGCTTGCTGGGTTGTATCGATGCGTGAATAGCCATCCCGTTCCAAATCACCGATAACCCTCGCGGTAAAATCAACCTGCCACTCGCCCGATGTGATCATCTGTGAGAGCGCGCCAGGTGAGAGCGGCCCGTGGATCATGAACAGGTTCGGGAACCCTGCCACCAGAAACCCGAAATAGCTGGTGGGTCCTTCCTGCCATTTGTCTGCGAGTTTTACGCCGTCTACGCCCTCGACATCGATCCGCTTGAGCGCGCCTGTCACGGCATCGAACCCGGTGGCCATAACGATCACGTCCAGATCATAGGCCGCGTCGGTAGTTTTCAGCCCCGTGTCAGTAAAGCCGGTAATCGGCGCGCTCTTCACATCCACCAGAGACACGTTGTCGCGGTTATACATTTCGAAATAACCGCTATCGATGCACAGCCGCTTGGCCCCTATCGGATAGTCTTTCGGACAGAGTTTTTCCGCCGTTTGTGGATCATCGACGATATCGCGGATTTTGCCGCGCACGAATTCGCAGACCACTTCGTTGGCATCTCGGTTGGTCATCACGTCGTTAAAGGCGACCATCAGCTGGAAGGCGCTTTTTGAATTCCAGCCAGCTTCGAGAATTTCCGTTTGCTGCTGCGGCGTATAGTCATGCGCGGATTTTGACGGGTAGTCGATTAGCGATACGCCATATGTGTCGAGCATTTGAGCGCGTCTCTCGCTGTAATTATCCTTCCAAGATCGCTCAAATGCTTCGTCCATCGGCCGATTGCCGGACGGCATGCTGAACGCGGGCGTGCGTTGAAACACCGTGAGATGTTTGCAGCGTTCGGCCAGGAGCGGAGCCGCCTGAATGGCGGTCGAGCCGGTGCCGATGATGCCGACGCGCTTGTTTTTCAAATCCAGCGGTTCGCTTGGCCACTGTGTCGTATGGTAGATCTCGCCCTGAAAATTATCACGGCCGGGCCAATTTGGCATGTTTGGCGCAGAAAGGCTGCCTGTCGCGGCAATAACATATTTGCAAATCACATGGTCGCCATTTGCTGAATGCACGTGCCAGCGATTGGTGTCCGTGTCGAAACGAAGAGATTTCACCGCATTCGCCAGGCGAATATCCTTGCGCAGGTTGAAACGGTCCGCGACATGATTTGCGTATCGTTCCAGGTCGGGCTGGGCGGAAAAATACTCCGGCCATTTCCATTCCTGTTGCAGCTCCTCGTCAAAGCCATAGGAATATTCAACGCTTTTGATGTCGACGCGCGCACCAGGGTAGCGGTTCCAATACCATGTCCCGCCAACGCCGTCGCCTGCCTCGAAACACACGACATTGTACTTCTTGCCAAGCTTGTGGACCGCGTAGAGCCCGGAAAAACCGGCTCCGATAATGGCGATGTCGAAATGCTCGGCCATGTTACTCTCCATTGCCATCAACAAGTCCAAAACTGGTCGGCTGTCTGCGTTCCAAAATCATTTCCGCCCGATCTCGCAGTCCCGTGTTGAGCATATCGGGGTGCGGGAAAATCCAGTATTCTTTGCTCTCAATCGCTTCAAAAACCAGCTTCGCCAATTCATCGGGCGTCATGCCGTTTTCGTCATTCATTCCGCGCAGCATATCCATGAACTCAGCGGTTTTTGGAGGTGCCTTCTCGTCCATGATGGCGCTTTTGACAGGGCCAGGTGCCAGCAGCGACACTTGCACTTTGCTTCGCAGGCCTGCCAGCTCACCCGCCAATGCTTCTGAAATGGCAACAATGGCAAATTTGGTTGCCGAGTAAGGCGACATGAAAGGCGATGTCAGGAACCCGCCGAGCGAGGATGTGTTGATGATCCGCGCAGGCCGGTCGGCCGCAATCAGCTTCGGAACGAATGCCCGGATGACATTCATCACGCCGCCGATGTTGATATCCAGCGATCGCTGCCAGGTCGCGCTGTCGATTTCCCAGGTCAAGCCGCTTGAGAGAACGCCAGCATTGTTGAACACCAGATCGATTTCGCCAAACCGCGCGTAAGCGGCTTCGGCCAGTGATTGGACCGCTGTTTCGTCCCGTACATCGGTTGGGACGGCAAGGACTTCGGTCGGGAGGTTGCCCGCCAATTCTTGCAATGCCGCTTCATCCCAATCGGCCAAAACCAGCTTGATGCCAAGCGATGCAGCGTGGCGCGCGAGCCCTGCTCCGATTCCGCTCGCCGCCCCGGTAATTACCGAGACGGTCATGCTCCGTTGCCTTTGTCCAAAATTTCATCATCATGACCGAGCACCTGCGAATCCAGACGGATTTCCCGGCGCGCCATGGCTTCCCACAAGAAGGGAAAGCCCAGATCGTCCGACATTTGCGCCACGCGCAGCGTCTCAGGGTCGGTGATCGGATGCCCGCCGCCCAGCGTCTCGACCTGCCAGGCCAAGCGGCAGCGATGCTCCAGCGTGATTGCGCGTAGATGGGCCTGACGGATATCCTTGCCCACGACAAACACGCCGTGGTTTTTCAGGATCGCCCATTTTGCCTCGCCCAGTGCTGCGGCGGCAGCTTCCGCCTCCGAAGCGCCATCGACTGTCCCGGCATATTCGTCATAAAAAATCGGGTCGCCTTCAACCTGACCCGATGTCTGGTCATAGACAGGCGGTACGCGGCCCGATGCTGACCACACCAGCCCCCAGCGCGAATGATTGTGCAGGACTACTTTCAAATCGTGCCGACGCTTGTGCACCGCCAGATGCAGCCCGATAGCAGGGGTGACATTCCATTGCCCTTCGATCACCTTACCGCCTTCATCCACCCGGATAATGTCCGCAGCGGTGACCTCGTCCCACGCCAATTCCCACGGGTTGATCAGATAGGTGCCGTCCGGTTCCGCCAAGGTGATATGTCCGGCGATATGGTCATCATATCCTTCACGGTGCAGCGAGCGGCACAGCAGAGCCAGCTCTTGTTTCGATGTCAGATCCGGTATCAGCGGATAGCGGCCCGGTCGCGGCGCGAGCTTTTGCAACATCGGATTGCTTCGTTTTGGTGCGTCCATCGCGGTAATCCTATCTCAATTCCATTGGGCAGAAGCGGCAGCGGTATCGACCATCTCGACACCCTTGACGCCAAGCGTCTCGCGCGCTGTATCGAGCGTCATCGCGAAAACATCCTCGAACTTCATCATGTAAAGTGGGGCCGACTCCCGCCCGACTTTCGCGCCGCGTTCCATTGCATTTTGCGTTATCAGCCATGTCTGCGGATAATGCAGCACTGCGCGGGTGATGATGCGGGTCGAACCGAAGATCGAGAATGCGGACAGTTCTCCGGCCAGTTCGGGACTCATATGGACGAACAAATTGGTCAGCCGCATATAATAGGGCACGAGTTCGCCAATGAAATCGAACCCGCCGCCGCCCAGAATGTGCTCCAGATCATGCGTTTGCCCGGCACGAAGCTGGAAATATTCGTAATCGTTGCGCGGGGTGAAGGGAGGGACGATGTTTACGTCGAGCGCATTGTTGCTCAGCTGTGTGTAGAAAATTCCGCCGACCGTGTCAGGGCCATAGCCCTTCAAATCCTCAAGTGTGAAGTCGGAGATAAACCGTTCCGCAAACCAGGTATCTAGTGCCGCGTTTTTTGCTCGTTCGGCGGCGATCAGCTCGTTGATAAAATCAATGTCCTGCACTTCGCGTAAGATCTGAACGAGCTGGATCGAATCCGATGGGGTCGGCACATCCGGCCCGTTACGCCGTAGCAGATGCGTGGAAACCCAATCTCGGACGCGCGCGTCATTGAGGTATTTCGACGAACTGACCAGCACGCTGCTGTCGGTCGAAACCTTCTGGATCCCTTGCATGAGATAGGAATAGTCGGGCTTTTCATTATCCATGGGTCGGGGTGCTTTCGTTGAGTTCGGCGGCGAGATTGGACGGCACGGAAACGGGGAAAGGCAGCAGCATTTGCGCCATTCCCTTCGCCGCCGGATCGAGCTGGGTGCTGGCGTTGATCCCGCCGGTAAGTGCGTCATGGACGACAAAATTCAGCGCATGAAGGCCGGGAGCCTCGTAACTGTCGATG
>JBATLU010000345.1:0-2838 GCA_049289475.1 Pontixanthobacter sp.
CGTGCCAGTCAGGCAGCAGCGGCGCAGCGGGCAGGGCGCGCGGCGCGTCAAGGACCGGGGGTCGCCTACCGATTGTGGGAAAAGGCAGGGCACAACGGACGGCCCAAATTTGATCCGCCCGAAGTGGAAATTGCCGACCTTGCGCCCTTGGTTTTGGCGCTTGCCCATTGGGGCACGAGC
The DNA here is from genome assembly GCA_049289475.1 of Pontixanthobacter sp. Lineage (GTDB taxonomy): Bacteria > Pseudomonadota > Alphaproteobacteria > Sphingomonadales > Sphingomonadaceae > Pontixanthobacter. The sequence goes on from JBATLU010000345.1 coordinate 181, forward strand.
GATCCAGGTTCTCTGGCATGGCTTGATGAACCGCCGCCTGCGTCAATTCAGGCTGCAAAGGCCCGGCTGACAAAGCTCGGTGCGCTCGACGCGAACGGGGCGATTACGCCGCAGGGCCGCCAGATTGCCAAATTACCGATGCATCCAGAAATGGCCGCAGCCGTGCTGTTTGGCGCCCAAGCAGGGCAGGCAACGGTGGCGGCAAAGCTCGCATTGCTATCGCAGGAGCGCGGCCTAGGTGGGCGCGGCGAAGACATGCAGCAGCGGCTGGCGCGGTGGGATGCGGACAATTCACCGCGCTCAAAAGTCTCGCGAAAACTTGCTCAAAGGTGGGCCGCCAAGGCGCAAACTCTCGTTTCTTGTGTCGATGTTGAGCAGATTAATCCCGCATTGTTTTTGGCGATGGCCATGCCCGACAATGTCGCGCGCCGCCGCGATCGGGCTGGCGAGAACTGGATATCGGCGGGCGGTCGTGGCTATTTCCTCGATCCGGCATCATCATTGGCACGCTCGGAATGGCTGGTGGTCGCCGACGCTCAGGGGCAAGCCAAGGGTGCCAGAATCACCGCGGCGATGGCGCTCGACCTTGGAGAAATCGAGGTGCGGCTTGGCAATCTCATAGAAAAACGCCGGACATTGCGATGGAACGAGAAAGAGGCACGCGCTGAAGCACGGATCGAAAGCAGGATGGGCGCGATTACTATCGCCAGCGGTCCTGATCCGCAGCCGGATGCGGTTGCTGTCAGTGCCTTGCTGCTCGAAGTAGCGCATAGCACGCTGGATCGGCTGCTGCCTCCTGATTTGCTCGCGCGGATCCGGTTTGCAGGCATTGAAACCCTGTCGCTGGACAGCTTGCGGGAGACAGCACAACTGTGGCTCGCGCCGCTGCTTACGGGCCACCGTGATTTGAATTTACCGGAAGGCAAACTCCGCGATGCTGTGCTTAATCAGCTCGATTGGAACGACCGCAAGCGGCTCGATCAGGCCGCGCCACGCGATTTCACCTCACCGGCTGGCTCGACGCACAGCATTGATTATGTCGGCGATGGAGCGCCCAGCACCGAAGTGCGGGTGCAGGCCTTGTTCGGGCTTGATGTGCATCCGATGATTGGCAGCACACCGCTGCTGCTGCAACTCACCAGCCCGGCGGGCAGGCCGATTCAGGCAACGCGCGATTTGCCCGGTTTCTGGCGCGGCAGCTGGCACGATGTCGCCAAGGAAATGAAGGGCCGCTATCCGCGGCATCGCTGGCCGGACCAGCCGTGGACCGAAAAGCCGAGCTTAAAAACAAAGAACGCCTTTTCACGCGGGGCAAGCTGATTTAAGGGAACCGGCTATGGCTGCACGTATTTACCAACGTCCGAAAAACGCGATGCAATCCGGCAAGGCCCGGACTGCCGATTGGGTTCTTGAATTCGAACAATCCGAAGCGCGCACAGCCGACCCGTTAATGGGCTGGACCGGCAGCGCGGATACGCAGGCGCAAGTCGTGCTGACATTTCCCGATAAGGACGCGGCCAAAGCCTATGCTGCCAAACACGGGATTGCTGCCAGAGTGTACGCAACGCCGCCCAAGAGTCTGAAACTTCAGGCTTACGCCGATAATTTTAGGTAGTTTTGCGGCGACTTAGCGGTAACTATTGGTCTTCTTCGCTGACTTGGCCGAAATTCGGCGGAAGGTCGTTGCCCTGCCAGCGCGCGACTCCGGATAGTACTGCATTGCGGCAGTCGTTGGCATCGTGCCCGATATCTTCTGCAATATAGACAACGTCGCTTGCATAATCACCGGTAAAGCGGATGTCATCGCATTCTCCATCATTGGCGTACCCTGCTGTGTTGTCACCAAAATCGATTGGATTGGCTTTCGTGGGCGGGGCAAAAAGCGCGTTGAAGACGATCCGGTCCTTTTCGTAAGCCGTCTCACAATCGGCGGCGTCACGGCCGATGTTGTCGGTCAGCAATGCGTCTGCCATACCTTCGCCAACGAAGCGCACATCGTCACACTCACCGTCAAGCGCGTACGGACTATCGTTGTTACCGAAATCGATTTCACCAAGCGCTAATGCCAAACCTTTCGCCGCATTGTCCGGGCCAGCCAGTTCGAGCCGGTTTTGCTGGAATGCGACACGGCAATCGGTCGCATCATGCCCGACATCAGATTCGAGCAGGAGTGTATTGGTCATCCCGTCGCCTTCAAAGCGAAGATCATCGCATTCGCCATCGTTCGCATAGGGGCTGGTGTCGTCGCCGAAATCAGGGGTCTGGGCAAAGGCCGGTTGCGGCATTGTCAAAGCCAGAGCGACGAGGCCTGCAGAAAGGCGGCGGTGGAAAATACTTGGCATATTCGTGATCCAATCTACCAAAATACAAACTCAGGAAAGCAGTGAGATTTCACCATTGATATAGGCGCCGCGGCAATCGCTGGCGTCATGCTTTACATCACTGGTCAGCAATTCGTCTTCGCTCATTCCGAACCCTTCAAAACGCATGTCGTCGCATTGGCCATTGTTTGCCCGTTCGCTCTCGTCATCACCCCAGATGATGCGCGAATCGTGTTGGGCAGAGGTTGCTTTCAGCCTCAGGCGGCCCTGCTCAAATGCAGTCCGGCAATCGGTCGCATCGTGCATAATGTCGGTATCGAGCAAGGTTGTCTCGGTC
>JBATLU010000346.1:0-3933 GCA_049289475.1 Pontixanthobacter sp.
ACTGAAGGGTGTGCCCGAAGAATTCCTCGATGACGGTGCAGACGATGAAGAAGACAGCATAGAAGAAACGCTGAATCTTCTGCGTCTCGATCTCGAGAACGCCAAGCAGGAAACGCTCTATGCCAAAGCAGAGACGCAGAATGTCCGCCGCCGGATGGAAAAAGACGTCGCCGATGCGCGCGCCTATGCCGCAACCGGTTTTGCGCGCGATATTCTGTCGGTGTCAGATAATCTGTCACGGGCGCTCGATTCCGTGCCCGCAGATTTGCGCGAAGATGACCGGTTCAAGGGCCTCGTCGCGGGCATCGAAGCAACCCAGCGCGAGCTGGACAAGGTTTTCGGCCTGCACGGCATAAGCCGAATTGCCTCTGCGGGGCTTCCGCTTGATCCCAACCAGCATCAGGCGATGATGGAAATTCCCAGCGATAGCCATGAACCGGGCACCATCGTGCAGGAAATGCAGGCAGGATATATGATCAAGGATCGCCTGCTGCGCCCGGCTATGGTTGGTGTGGCGAAGAAACCGGATTAGTTTCCTCACCGGAAGTTCCCTGAACATCGTCACTGCCGCGAAAGTGGGAATTCAGCTTTGTCAGGCGATTGCCAATAACTGAGCTGAATTCCCGCCTTCGCGAATATGACGATTGATGGGTTCGAAGATTACACCACCTGGGCGCGGTTTTCGTCGCGGTGTTTTTTCAGATACTTCATAAATGGGGTGCCGCCGGTACCAACATCGGGATCGTTGCCTGCAATCGAACCTGCCTGTTTGTTGATGTAGCTGGCGGCATATTCAAGATGCCGCGTCCGGAAACGCGCGACCTGTTCGACGCAAGCATTGAACGCATCCTTGAGCGACTGGGAAGTCGATGCCTCTACGAAAGGCCGCAAAGTCGATTGCGCCGCCAGATCCTCGATAAACCGCCGGTGATTGACCGGGCGATATTGGTGCAGTTCGTCGAGGAAATTCTTCAGCGGATCGTCGCTATGCTTCACTCCGAACAGGGCATCCATTGCAGGCACAATCGAGCTTTGCGACCCCGTCTGCCCGCGCAAGGCCTGTGGTTTGCCCTGATATTTATCGACCCCTTCGTAAATCAACCCGTCATCCAGCGCGGGGTTGTTGGCCCAGCCATGGATGTAGGGCCGCACGCGGTGGAAATAGATATAGGGGTCGCAGCGTTCGGTCATGCGTTTGAACACGTCATAGACCCGTTCCCATGCCTCGTTCATTTCGACCAGCAGACGCTCCGCCTCGGTTTCATCTTTAGAGTCTGCCGCGCCAACCATCTGCGCTGCATTGTCGAGCAACACGCCAGCCTGCGCCTCGATCGCGACGTGGATCGTTACAAACCAGTTCTCGTCATCACCGCCAGCAAAGTTCTGATACATATAGATATTGTCGAGCGAAATCGGCCCCGATTTGTCGAGCCGCGCCCAATTGTCGAGCACATAGGCTGAATAGGGGAGCAGCGGTGCCTGTCCCAGTGCATCAGCCAGCGCAACCATCGGCCGCGCGAGATTGGCAGGCAAATGTTTGGGCGGCTCGGACTCACCCCAAACATAGGCTTGAACCAGAAAGCTGTAATGCACCATCAGCGTGCGGATTTGTTGATCGGGTGCCGAATTGATCCAGCTTTCAAGCTGCGGAGCTGCCAGTTTTTCAAGCCAATGGCGGACACGGCCGGTGGTGATCAGGCCGGAAAGATTGGCTGAGGCTTTGGTAAGCTCATCAAATTGCGGCGGCAGTTTTACCTCGTCGATTTCATAGGACGACAGAAAGCCGCGCTCGCGCGACATTGAATAATCGGATAATTTCATGGGTGTACCTATCGGCCGGTCGCGGGTTTGGCCGACCGGACAACAGGAGGATGGTATCAAGTGAAACCAGCTGGTGCAAGACCCGCTGGTGGATAAGTTCAACCCCCTAAGCCGTAGGGTAAAATCTTAGTGAGCCCCAGGGAAATCAACCAGCAAATCATAGGCTTTCTTGTCTGAAATACCGGCCACTTTCACGCCGTTCCGCAGCAAGAAAGCGTGTTTGACGATCTCTGCTTGCTGCTCGATCCCGTATTGCTCCAGTTTCCAGCCCGGCTTCAGACTATAATCATAGCGTGCCCACGGCATGCGGTTGAACACCAGCCACCAATCGCCCTTGACCTGTGATTGCCAAATATGGACCATTTCATGGATAAACAGGCCTTGACGGGAAAGGTTCTGGTTGGAAAAATCATCGCAATAGCCATTCCCGTTGGGATGGAAATGGATATGCCCACGCGGTGCCATCGCCACCATTCGGGGTTGCAGCGGAAACCATTTTCTGCGCCGGATAGTCACTTTGGAATAGTCGATAGAGGAACCAAAAACCGTTTTCGCCAAAGCCACTTCGCCCGCAGTTAGCGGCCTTTCGCCGCCAACCGGACAGGCGGGTGCATTTTCAGCGGGCAATTTCGCGCTCAGCGGGCTTCACCGGCGGCCTGAATATCGGCAGTCACCGACGTCTTGTCGCCACTGGCCATGATCAGCGTGACTTCGGTCTTGCCGCCCGCAGCCAGTTCAGGCGAAACCCCCATCGCCATCCCGTGCTTGCCGCCCGGTTCGAAGGAAATTTTTGATCCCTTGGTCAATTCGAGTTTTTCCATCGGAACCATCTGAACTTTGAAGTCCTTTTCGGCATATTCATGCATCATGGCGCTTTCAGCGCCTTCGACAAACAGCCCGCTGAGGGTCTGGTTGGTGTCACCGGTGTAATCGATGTTGAAATAGACCGCCGCGGGGTTGCCGCCGACTGCGGGCAAAACCACTCTTGCGCCGGTAACAGCAAGGCCGGGAACGCCCTCAGGCGCCTGTAAAACTTCGCTTTCGTCGGCGGATTTTTCGCAGCTTGCCAACCCGAAAGTGGCAATTCCAAGGGCGAGCACTGCAAAAATACGTTTGGTCACGAAGTATTCTCCTGTAAAAATTCATCGCCGAACTAGCGGCCCTAATCCCTTGTGCCAATAAAAACCGCACCTATATCCCGTTCACAAACGAGCTGCCGAACGGTTTCGCCAATTCAGGGAAACCCAGTGAGCAGCGTCCAACATTGAGCATAAAGTGGGGAATCCATGGCTAAAGTAATCGGTATCGACCTCGGCACTACCAACTCCTGTGTCGCTGTAATGGACGGCGGCAAGCCCAAGGTTATTGAAAATTCCGAAGGCGCGCGTACCACGCCTTCAATCGTCGCCTTCACCAAGGATGGTGAACGTCTGATCGGTCAGCCGGCCAAGCGCCAGGCGGTGACCAATCCGGACAACACATTGTTCGCGATCAAGCGCCTTATCGGCCGCCGCTTCGACGATCCGATGACCAAGAAGGACATGGGCCTCGTCCCCTACAACATCGTAAAAGGCAAAAACGGCGATGCATGGGTCAAGGCTGGCGAAGAAGATTACAGCCCGTCGCAGGTTTCCGCCTTCATTCTGCAAAAGATGAAAGAAACCGCCGAGAGCTATCTTGGCGAAACCGTGACCCAAGCGGTCATCACCGTTCCTGCCTATTTCAACGACGCCCAGCGTCAGGCCACCAAAGACGCAGGCCAGATTGCCGGCCTCGAAGTTCTGCGCATCATCAACGAGCCAACCGCAGCCGCATTGGCTTACGGTATGGACAAGGACGATGGCAAAACCATCGCAGTCTATGACCTTGGCGGCGGTACATTCGACGTTTCGGTTCTCGAAATCGGCGACGGCGTGTTTGAAGTTAAGTCCACCAATGGCGACACATTCCTTGGCGGCGAAGATTTCGACAATGCGATAGTCGAGCATCTCGCAGCGTCCTTCAAAAAGAAGGAAAACATGGATCTGAAGACCGACAAGCTTGCGCTTCAACGTCTGAAGGAAGCGGCTGAAAAGGCCAAAATCGAGCTGTCCAGCGCGCAGACCACCGAAG
>JBATLU010000347.1:0-3368 GCA_049289475.1 Pontixanthobacter sp.
GATGAAATCCGATGACTCTCGCCCCGAAGGGCACCGCATTGCAAAATTGCTTGCCTGCGCTGGTGTCGCCAGCCGCCGCGAGGTCGAACGGATGATTGCCGATGGGCGCGTGGCAATCGACGGAGAGGTGCTCGACACCGCAGCCACCATCATTCCCGATCTGCGCGGCGTAACCGTCGACGATCAGCCGGTCGGCAAGCCCGAAGCAGCGCGGCTGTTCTGCTTCCACAAGCCGCCGGGCCTGCTGACCGCAGAGCGCGATTTCAGCGGACGCGGCACAATCTATGATGCGCTGACCAATGCGATGCCCAAAGGTGCGCCCCGGGTCATGCCAGTCGGCCGCCTCGATTTTAACACCGAGGGACTGCTGCTGATGACCAATGATGGCGAGTTGAAGCGCGCGATGGAATTGCCCAGCAGCGGCATCCCGCGCACCTACCGCGCCCGTGCATTTGGTGATGTCACGCAAAGCCAGCTCGAAGATCTGATGCATGGCATCACGATTGAGGGCGTCCGTTACGGCCAGATCAACGCCAATCTGGAACGGCGTACCGGCCGCAACCAATGGATCGAAATGAGCCTGACCGAGGGCAAGAACCGCGAAGTTCGTAATGTTCTCGAATATCTTGGTCTCGAAGTGAACCGTTTGATGCGCACCGCTTATGGCCCTTATACCTTGGGCGATCTGAAGCGCGGTATGGTGTTCGAAGTTCCGCAAGTCGAGGTTGAAAGCTACCGTAAGCACCTGCTGCGCGAGAAGAAGAAATGAGAATTATCGCGGGCGAATGGCGCGGGCGCAAACTGATCGCGCCCAAAGGCGAATCCACCCGTCCAACGGCTGACCGCACCCGCGAAACATTGTTCAATATGCTCACTAGCAGGCTTGGCAGTTTCGAAGGACTTCGCGTCGCCGACCTCTTCGCCGGTTCAGGGATGCTCGGGCTGGAGGCTCTTTCGCGCGGCGCAGCTCATTGCCTGTTTGTCGAACAGGAAGAACACGCTCTGAAAGCCATCCGCGCCAATATCGCAACGCTTGATGCGAAAATCCGCACCGATGTTCGGGCGGGTTCGGTTCTTACGCTTGGCGCGGCACGCGAGCCGCTCGATCTGATCCTGCTCGACCCTCCCTATGAAACAGGTGCAGGCATGGTTGCACTCGACAAGCTTGGCCGGCTCGGCTGGATTGGTCCTGCGACATGGGTTGTGCTCGAAACTTCTGTGCCGGAGGAGGTTTCGGTCAAAGGTCTGGAAATTCAGGCGGAACGCAAGGTCGGCAAGGCCAAACTGACTTTCCTGACCAAGGCAGTGGACGAAGGCTAGACGCACGCCGCTTGCGGTTATAGCCGATGTTCCCTAACTGTTCACCCGCATCATGAACAATCCCATACCCTCTGTTCCTGCCGACGTTGGCGATATTCCCGCCTATGCAGCGCGTCTCAATGATCCGCAGAAGGAAGCGGTGTTGACCACCGAGGGGCCGGTGCTAATGCTGGCGGGCGCAGGAACGGGCAAGACCGCCGCACTGACCGCGCGCCTCGCGCATCTGGTGGCAATGCGCAAAGCATGGCCGAGCGAAATTCTGTGCGTCACTTTCACCAACAAGGCTGCGCGTGAAATGCGTGAGCGTGTTGGCGGCCATATCGGCGCCGCTGTCGAGGGCATGCCGTGGCTCGGCACATTCCATTCGATCGCGGCCAAAATGCTGCGCCGTCATGCCGAACTGGTGGGGCTGCAAAGCAATTACACTATCATCGACACTGACGATCAATTACGGCTGCTGAAACAACTCCTTCGCGATCAGGATCTGGACGAGAAACGCTGGCCGCCGAAACAGCTGGCCGGTTTGATTGACGGATGGAAGAACCGCGGACTCAATCCCGCCGACCTCGATGCGGTCGATAATGAAGCCTATGCGAATGGCAAGGGGCAGCAGTTTTACCGCCTTTATCAAGACCGGTTAAAGGCGCTAAACGCCTGCGATTTCGGAGATTTACTACTGCATGTTCTGAATATTTTCAGAACGCATCATGATGTGCTGAAGCAGTACCGCGATCGTTTCAAATATATTCTGGTGGACGAATATCAGGACACCAACGCGGTCCAATATCTGTGGCTGAGACTGCTCGCGCAGGAGCGCAAGAATATTTGCGTGGTTGGCGATGATGACCAGTCGATTTACAGTTGGCGCGGTGCCGAAGTCGCCAATATCCTGCGTTTCGAGAAGGATTTTCCCGGCGCGAAAGTGATCAAGCTGGAGCAGAACTATCGCTCGACCCCGCAAATCCTCGCCGCTGCATCGGGCCTGATTGATGCCAACAGCCAGCGGCTGGGCAAGACTTTGTGGACCGAGATTCCCAATGGCGACAAGGTTCGTGTAATCGGCGTGTGGGATGCGCCCGAGGAAGCGCGCCGTGTGGGTGAAGAAATCGAACGGCTCGAGCGCGAGGGCGCTCCGCTCGACCAGATCGCCATTCTGGTGCGCGCACAATATCAGACGCGTGAGTTCGAGGACCGCTTTATCCAGATCGGGCTCAATTACCGGATCATCGGCGGTTTCCGGTTCTATGAACGCGCAGAAATCCGCGATGCGCTCGCCTATTTGCGGGTGATTGCACAGCCGCAGGACGATCTGGCTTTCGAGCGAATTTATAACCAGCCCAAACGCGGGCTCGGCGCGAAGACGCTAGAGAAAATGTTCCAATATGCGCGCGCAAGCGGCCTCCCCCTTGCCGCCGCATCCTTGCAACTGGCCGATAGCGACGAATTGCCCAAGCGCGCCGGCACCACCATCGGCACACTGATGCGCGATTTCCTCCGTTGGCGCGAGATGGAACCGCAAGTCACCCCTGCGGAATTGCTCCGCACCGTGCTCGACGAATGCGGCTATTCGGCAATGCTTGAGGCCGAGCGCACGGCGGAATCGGCTGGCCGGATCGAGAACCTCTCCGAACTCGCGCGCGCAATGGAGGAGTATGAAACGCTTGGCGATTTCCTCGAACATGTCAGCCTGGTGATGGACAATGACCGCGCCAGCGATGGCGAGAAGGTCACCATCATGACCATGCACGGGGCCAAGGGGCTGGAATTCAACAATATCTTCCTGCCCGGGTGGGAAGAAGGCGTTTTTCCGTCGCAACGCTCGCTCGACGAAGGCGGACTTGCCAGCCTCGAGGAGGAACGCCGCCTCGCCTATGTCGCGATTACGCGCGCGCGGCGGCGCTGCACTATTATCCACGCCGCCAACCGGCGGATATACGGCCAATGGACCAGCTCGATCCCCAGCCGTTTTGTCGAAGAATTGCCCGAGGAACACATCACCCGCGAAACCACCATGACCGGCGGCGCATCCCTATGGCGCGCCAATTGGT
>JBATLU010000348.1:0-8508 GCA_049289475.1 Pontixanthobacter sp.
GGCGACAGCGTTTGCGCGTTGTCGCTGGCCGCATCGCTTGATGTCGCCACCGGGGCGGGCGCTTCTGCGCTTGCTTTGGCTGCCGGAGCCGCCGCAGCGGTCCCGCCTTCTTCAACCACGGCAATCACCGCGCCCACTTCTACAGTATCGCCGACTTCGGCGCGCAGTTCACTGATTACGCCCGCGACGGAGGAGGGGACTTCAACCGCGACCTTGTCGGTCTCGAGGCTGACGATTGGCTCATCCACGGTCACCATATCGCCGACCTTCTTCAGCCATTCGCCGATGGTGCCTTCGGTGACCGATTCTCCGAGCGCGGGAACTTTGATTTCACTGGCCATAATTATCTCTTCCTCGGGCCTATTTGCCGGAATTTGGTAGGGTCAGGCCAAGCGCGTCTGCGACGAGCGCTTCCTGTTGTTGCTGATGACGTTTGGCGAGGCCGGTCGCAGGTGATGCAGAGGCGTCGCGTCCGGCGTAAATGGGGCGCATGGTCTTGCCGCCAGCGGTGGCCGCATCTTCGATCAGGCGATCGACAAACGTCCACGAGCCGTTGTTCTTGGGTTCTTCCTGACACCAGACAATGTCCTTAAGATTGGGCATCTGGCCGATTCGTTTGGCGAGCGGATTGCCCGGGAACGGATAGATTTGCTCGATCCGGACAATCGAAACATCATCAATGCCCTCGGCATCGCGCTTTTCGATCAGATCATAGGCGACCTTGCCCGAACACAGCACCAGACGGCGCACCTTGCTGTCAGCGATATCCTTGGGATCGGACAGGATCCGCTGGAAGTGGCTGTCACCCACAAACCCGCCTGCCGCGCTTTTGGCCATCGGATGGCGCAGCAGGCTCTTGGGGGTCATGATGATCAATGGTTTGCGGAACGACCGCAGCATCTGGCGGCGAAGAACGTGGAAGTAATTCGCCGGTTCGGTGATGTTGCAGACCTGGATATTGTCATTCGCGCATAGCTGGAGGAAGCGTTCGAGACGCGCTGAGGAATGCTCCGGCCCTTGACCCTCATAACCATGCGGCAGCAGCATCACGAGGCCGTTGGCACGCAGCCATTTTGCCTCGCCCGCAGCTATGAACTGGTCGATCATGATTTGCGCGCCATTGGCAAAATCGCCGAATTGCGCTTCCCATAGGACCAGCGTCTTGGGGTCTGCCAATGCAAAGCCATATTCATAGCCGAGCACGCCATATTCGGACAATGTGCTGTCATAGACCTCGAACTTGCCATGCGGCAGGGTCGAGAGCGGAATATATTTGTCTTCGTTGGTCTGGTCGACCCACACCGCGTGACGCTGGCTGAAGGTGCCGCGGCCTGAATCCTGGCCGGACAAACGCACGCCAAACCCTTCTGTCACGAGGCTGCCGAAGGCGAGCGCCTCTGCCGTTGCCCAGTCGAACCCGCCGCCGGTCGAAAACATCTCGCCCTTGGCCTTGAGCACACGGCCCAAGGTCGGGTGGATGGTGACATTATCGGGAACGGTGGTCAGCGTGCGGCCGAGGCTGTCGAACAATTTGTCCGAAATCGCGGTTTCGGTGTTGCGCCGCGAACTTTCCGCATCGGCAGGCTTGTGCAGCCCGCTCCACCGGCCGGCGAACCAGTCGGCTTCGTTGGGTTCATAGCTTTTGGACGCTTCGAATTCGCCTTCGAGCAGATCGGTGAATTCCTGGATCAGCTGATCGCGGTATCCATCTTCAATCTGGCCTTCTTCGACCAGACGCTGCTGATAGACTTCGCTGACCTTGGGGTGCTGGCGAATGGCATCATACATCAGCGGCTGGGTAAATTTCGGTTCGTCGCCCTCGTTATGGCCGAAGCGGCGATAGCACCACATATCGATCACAATGTCGCGCCCGAAGGTTTGGCGGTATTCGACCGCCAGCTTGCAGGCATAGGTCACCGCTTCTGGATCATCGCCATTAACGTGCAGGATCGGCGCCTGAACGCCCTTCGCCACGTCGGAGGGGTAGGGCGAATTACGCGCGAATTTCGGACTGGTGGTAAAACCGATCTGGTTGTTGATCACGAAATGCAGGCAGCCGCCGGTGTCATAACCGCGCACGCCCGACAGGCCGAGACATTCCCACACCACGCCCTGACCGGCAAAGGCCGCATCGCCATGGATCAGCACGGGCAGAACCTGTTGGTGGCTGTCGAGATCGTCGCGGATCGCCTGCTGCGCGCGCGCTTTGCCGAGCACGACGGGATTGACCGCTTCGAGGTGGCTGGGGTTGGGGACCAGCGACATATGCACTTCGATCCCGTCAAATTCACGGTCGGTGCTGGTGCCGAGGTGGTATTTCACATCGCCCGATCCGCCGACATCTTCGGGGCTGGCGCTGCCGCCCGAAAACTCGTGGAAGATCACCTTATATGGCTTGGCCATGACATTGGCGAGGACGTTCAAACGGCCACGGTGCGCCATGCCATAAATGATTTCGCGGACACCGGTGGAGCCGCCATATTTGATCACTGCTTCGAGCGCAGGGATCATCGATTCCCCGCCATCGAGGCCAAAACGCTTGGTCCCGACATATTTCTTGCCCAGGAACGCTTCGTATTGCTCGCCGCGAATGACTGCTGCGAGAATGGCCTTCTTACCCTCTGGCGTGAACTGGATCACTTCTTCGGGAACTTCGAATTTGTCCTGCAGGAACCGGCGTTCCTCAGTATCCGAAATATGCATATATTCGAGGCCGACATGCCCGCAATAGGTGCGGCGTAGCGCGTCGAACAATTCGCCGACCTTGATCCATTCGAAACCGAAGACACCGCCGACATAGACTTCTTTGCCTTCTTGACCGGCGAAGCCGTGCCATTCCAGCGTAAGGTCTTCGGGCACTTCGCGGTGCGACAGGCCCAGCGGGTCGAGATCGGCGGCCAGATGCCCGCGCACGCGGTACAGCCGCACCATCAGCATCGCGCGGATGGAATCGCCTGCGGCTTCTTCAATCGCCGCCGCATCGAGAACCTTGCCCGCCGCCTGCGCGGCCTTCTCCACGGCGATTTTCATCGCTGTGGGATCGAGCGCCTGCGTCAGATCATCTTCACCTTCGCCGCCAACAAGCGGCCAGCGCGGGTTGCCCCATGACGGGCCCTTCTGCACTTCTGCTGAGGGATCGCCGGCAGAAAAATCGTGGTTCTCGTTACCCATGGGGGTCACCTTCCAGCAGCGTGTCTAAACAATTGTCTTGCGTGTGCCGCAAGCAACCCAGAATGGAGTGCGATCGCTGAAGCGAACATTCTCAAGGCCGGAAGCCTCCATCATCGCGGCGATTTCCATGCGTGTGAAACGCTGTTCCAACTTCGTCCCAAACCGGTCGAGCGCATCGGTCCGCATCGTGTAGAAGCTCCATTTGCGGTAGGGGGCGAGCGGGAAATTGCTAACATCCATATCCAGTGCCTCAAGCAGCAAGGCAATCCGCGTCATCGGCCAATAGACTGTTCCAGCAATCACCGAGGTCACGAATTTGCGCAAACCAAACGGCATCCGGCTGATTGAATAGCGCGCCGCCTCGCTGATTTTCCACAATGCGCGGAACCACGCAGGGCGATTGTCGAACGCGTAATAGAGATAAACCAGAAACGGCGCGTCAGGCTTCAGCTTGGCGGTGCACGACCGCATGGCGTCGAGCGTTTCGGGGATGTGATGCAACACGCCCAACGAATAACCGAAATCTTGGCTGCCATCATCAAACGGCAGATGGTCGACATCGCATTCGTGAAAGCTGGTATTGTCATGCCGCGCCATTCGCCGCCGTGCTACGTCGAGTGCCTTGGATGCGGGATCGACACAATGAAGTGTGCCAACCTTGGGGGCGACACCATCGGCCCAGCGGCCCGATCCGCAGCCCATGTCAAAGCCTTCGGCACCCTGCGGAAGGGTGTCGAACGGGAAAATGTGGAAGTAGGCGTCAAATAGCACTTCCCATTCTTCCTGCGACATGGCGGTTTGGTCATAGGCAGCCCACTCCTCCCCGAAGCCATCGACCGTATGATGGTCGATGTTGCCTCCGGCAGGCGCGAGCTGCTTGTTCAAGGGCATTTGTGCGGTCACGCAAGCTCTTTCAGCATCGCGTCGAGCGTGGTGCCGAGTTCGGATGGCGAGGGGGAAACGCGGATGCCCGCTGCTTCCATTGCCGCGATCTTGTCTTCCGCGCCGCCTTTGCCGCCCGAAACAATCGCACCCGCATGGCCCATGCGGCGGCCCGGAGGCGCTGTACGGCCAGCGATAAAGCCGACCATCGGCTTGCTGCGGCCCTTGGCGGCTTCGTTCCGGATAAATTCGGCCGCTTCTTCTTCGGCCGAACCGCCGATTTCGCCGATCATGATAATCGATTTGGTTTCATCATCGGACAGGAACAGGTCGAGCACGTCGATGAAGTTGGTGCCATTGACCGGATCGCCGCCAATGCCGACTGCGGTGGTCTGGCCAAGGCCAACCATCGTGGTCTGGTGCACGGCTTCGTAAGTCAGCGTGCCCGAACGCGAGACCACGCCGACGCTGCCCTTCTGGAAGATTTTGCCCGGCATAATGCCGATCTTGCATTCATTAGGGGTCAGTACGCCGGGGCAGTTGGGGCCGATCAGACGCGATTTGCTGCCTTCCAGCGCCGCCTTCACGCGGACCATGTCGAGCACCGGAATGCCCTCGGTAATGGCGATAATCAGTTCCACTTCGGCATCAATAGCCTCACAAATCGCATCAGCGGCAAAAGGCGGTGGTACGTAGATGCACGATGCGGTCGCGCCGGTTTCCGCCACAGCTTCGCGCACAGTGTTGAAATTGGGCAGGCCGATATGCGTGCTGCCGCCTTTGCCGGGGGTCACACCGCCCACCATTTTGGTCCCGTAATCGAGCGCCTGCTGGGTGTGGAATGTGCCGGTTTCACCGGTCATTCCTTGGGTGATGACCTTGGTGTCTTTGTTAATGAGGATGCTCATCCCGCTATTTCTCCGTTGCGATTTTCTCGAATTTTTTCGACCATCAGGCGGGCGAGCCATCCGGTTGTCAAAGTGAATATCAAGGCCAGTCCTAGGCCTAAAAAGACGACTGGGGTAACTCGCGCTCCCCATTCGCCGGCAGCCGGTCCGCTAGCCCCATCAAACCATTGATAGTGTGCGGCAGCTGCGAGGCTGAGTGCCACCAACGCCAGTCCCACTCTCAAGCTGCGCAAATATCCCAGCAAAAGGTTGGGGGCAGCCAAGGCTAGATAGAGGAATATCCCACTCACGCCAGCGAGCTATCCAGCGCCTTGCATGCCTCAAGCAGTTCCTTAACCGCATCGACGCTGACTGTGAGGTTCGCGCGTTCTTCGTCCGACAGTTCGATTTCGATCACGTCCTCGGTGCCGTTCGCACCGATCACTGTCGGAACGCCGACATACAGACCATCGAGGCCGTATTTGCCCGACACATAGGACGCGCTTGGCAGGATACGTTTCTGGTCGCCCAGATATGCTTCGGCCATTGCGATGGCGCTGGTGGCCGGCGCGTAATAGGCTGAGCCATTACCGAGCAGCTGGACGATCTCGCCGCCGCCTGCGCGGGTGCGCTTGACGATTTCGTCGAGGCGAGCTTCGTCCACACCCTTGATCTTGGCCATGTCCTTCACCGGAATGCCGTTGATCGTGGAGTAGGACAGGACCGGGACCATCGTGTCGCCGTGGCCGCCCAGAACAAATGCGTTAACGTCCTTGACCGAGCAGCCGAATTCCCACGCCAGGAAGGTGGCGAAACGCGCGCTGTCGAGCACGCCCGCCATGCCGACAACCTTGTTGTGCGGCAGGCCGGAAAATTCGCGCAGCGCCCAAACCATTGCGTCGAGCGGGTTGGTGATGCAGATTACGAATGCGTCTGGCGCGTTGTTCTTGATACCTTCGCCGACCGCCTTCATCACCTTCAAATTGATGCCAAGCAGATCGTCGCGGCTCATGCCCGGCTTGCGCGGCACACCGGCGGTGACGATAACAACGTCAGCGCCCGCAATATCGGCATAGTCATTGGTGCCCTTGATGCTAGCGTCAAACCCTTCGATCGGGCCGCACTGGCTGAGATCGAGCGCCTTGCCCTGCGGCATGCCTTCGGCGATGTCGAACAAGACGATGTCGCCCATTTCCTTCTTCGCGGCGAGGTGGGCGAGCGTGCCGCCGATCATGCCGGAGCCGATAAGGGCGATCTTCTTGCGTCCTGTAGCTTGCGCCATAGTGAGGGGAATCCTTCCAATCTTGCGGGACCTTACAAGCCGATCCGGACCCATATGGTGTGCCCCACGTCCCGCGAGGAAGCGCCAGTTTGGAAGAGGGTCCGGCGATTACTTGTCGAATTAGGCAGTTGGCGCAAGGATTGCAACCGCAAAGGCTTGGTTTGCCTAACTATCTTTGCAAATAGTTCGCAATTGCAATAAAATCCTTTGACGTAGGGGAATGCGCCGCGATGAGCACGGCGCTATGGCTACAAAAATGGTTCAGTTTGGAAATCGTTCCGGCTGACATTTTGCCACCGCCAAACCGCCGATTTCAGCGAATTATCGTTTGGGACGGCCATTCAGGCCAGAGCGCGGCGAGGGATCGAGTCCTCATCCTCTTGCGCGAGCAACATCGCCGCGAGGTAATCTGGCACGGCGCGGCTGAAATAGTAACCCTGACCAAGCGTACAGCCCGCCTCGCGCACGGTACGGACCTGTTCGATGGTTTCGAGCCCCTCGGCAACAATCGCCATGTCGAGCTTGGAACCAAGTTCGGCCACCGCATGGATAATCGCATCGGTTTTCTTGCCGACATTGGGACCGGAAACGAAGCTGCGGTCGACCTTGATTTTGCTGAACGGATATTTCTGGATGTAACCGAGCGAGGAATAGCCGGTGCCGAAATCATCGAGTGCGAATTTGACGCCGATGGCAGACAATTCTTCGATAAAGGCCTCGGTGGCATAATTGTCCTCGACGAACAGGCTTTCGGTCACTTCCAGTTCGAGCCGTGACGGGTGCAAACCTGCCTCGCGCAGGGCATTGGTGATGCCCAAAGCCGCGCCGGGCGCCTTGATCTGCAGCGGGGAGAGATTGACTGCGATGGTAACATCTTCGGGCCATTGCGCCGCCGCCTTGGCTGCCTGCGCAGTGATCCAGTTGCCGAGCGTGATGATCAGCCCGGTTTCTTCGGCCACGGGAATGAATTCGTCTGGGCGCAACTCGCCCTTGTCAGGGTGGAACCAGCGTACCAGTGCCTCGAATGTACGGATCCGACCGGTTGCCAGATCGACAATCGGCTGGAAGAATATTGACAGTTCGTCCTTCTGGATGGCTGAGCGCAGTTCTGCCTCGATCTCGCGCCGGCGGGCAAGGTCGCGGCTCATGGTTTGATGATAGAAACAGGTCTGTTTCCGGCCGTTCACTTTCGCATGGTAAAGCGCGAGATCGGCATTTTGCATCAAGGCATCGGCATCGACGCCGTCGTCGGGCAGCAGGGCAACGCCGATGGATGCGCCGATTTCCAAACGCTCCCCGTCGATCCGGAACGGACGCATGATTTCGGCATGAATTTCGCTGGCAAGCTTCTCGCTATCTTTGCGATCAGCAACCGTGCAAAACACAATAAATTCATCACCGCCAAAGCGCGATACGCTGGCACCTTCGGGCGCCACTTCGCGCAAGCGCTCGGCCACTTCGGACAGCACCCGGTCACCAACCGGATGGCCGAGCAGATCGTTAACCTCCTTGAACCGGTCCAAATCGAGCCAGAACAGGGCCAGAGTTTCACCTGACGCGACATTTTCAAGTTTCTCGATCATGTCGTGATTGAGACCGGCACGGTTAGCGAGACCCGTCACCACATCGGTACGGGCCAGAATGCGCATCTTTTCAGCAAGCTTTGCGCTGGTCTCAGCCGATGCAATCGAATCGCGCAGAACTGTAAATACGTTCAGCGTGATCGAGGCCATTGCAGGCAGCAGAAGCGCCATGTTGATTGCCAGGAACACGAAGGGAAGCGAGCCGATATACAGTGCTGCAAACATCACTGGCCCGACTACCAAAGTCAATTGGCCCAATGCTATAACCGGACGGCCGGCATTCCGCGCACAAATACCCACACCGTAACAGGTGGAATTCGCGATCATCAGCACTTCGATCGCGGCGCCAACATTCAGTACCAGCGACATGGCGGCGATCAGGCCGAGCAGAAACGCATATGTGAATGCGCCGACTTCATAGACCAATTCAAGCTGATGGGTCGAATGGTCGGTATCATCGGGCGAAAGGCCGAGCGCTGCAATCACGCGCGCCACGGCTATAAAACTAAGGACAATGCAAGCGATCAGGAGAGATTGTTGACCGCTTACCAAGGCGGCAATCGCGGTTGATACGATGCCGTTGACTGCGCCAATCGCAAGGCTGGTCGGCTGGGTGTAGAGTGTACGTACCAGCGTACGCTTGACTCGCTCGGAAAGCGGGTCAGTTCGCCGAAAGCGTGCGAAGACTTGGAGAGCCTTCAGA
>JBATLU010000349.1:0-16472 GCA_049289475.1 Pontixanthobacter sp.
TGTCCGATTTCGGGTTCTGGGCAGACTGGGAGGTCCAACCCAAATGGAACCTGTGCAACACCGCAGGTCCCGATGAAGAGCGCGTCGATCCTTCCAAGGTCAAAGCGGTAAAGCAATTCTTGGAGAGCGGAGACAAGGTGCTGGTATGCACCCACGCGACCTTCCGTTTCGCCGTCGATGAATTGGGCGTCGAAGCTTTCGACAACTGCCTGATTGCGGTGGACGAGTTCCACCATGTATCGTCAAATCCGAATAACCGCCTCGGCGCACAGCTTACCGATTTCATAAAACGCGATAAGGCGCATCTGGTCGCGATGACGGGAAGCTATTTTCGCGGTGACGCAGAGCCTGTCCTTTTGCCTGAGGACGAGGCGAAGTTCGAAACGGTTACTTACACCTATTACGAGCAACTCAACGGATACGAGCATCTGAAATCGCTCGATATTGGCTATTTCTTCTACACAGGGCGCTATCTGTCGGCGATTGAGGAAGTGCTTGATCCGACGAAGAAAACCATCGTCCACATCCCTAATGTGAATAGCCGTGAATCGACCATGCAAGGCAAGGTCGAAGAAGTGAACCACATCATGAGCACGCTGGGCACATGGGAAGGACGCGACGAAACCACTGGGTTCCATATGGTGCGGCAGGCATCGGGCAATGTGCTCAAGATTGCCGATCTGGTCGATGACAGCGAGAACTCTGATCGCGGGAAAGTGCTCAATGCGCTGAAAGACCCAGCGCATAAAAACGACCGCGACCATGTCGATATCATCATCGCGCTGGGGATGGCGAAGGAGGGCTTCGACTGGATTTGGTGCGAGCATGCTTTGACTGTTGGATATAGGTCGAGCCTAACCGAGATCATCCAGATTATCGGTAGGGCAACGCGCGATGCTGTGGGCAAGGAGTCTGCTACCTTTACCAATTTGATCGCGGAGCCCGATGCGTCAGAAGCTGATGTCGTTGACGCCATTAACAATACCCTGAAAGCCATCGCGGCGAGCCTACTGATGGAGCAGGTGCTGGCACCGCGTTTCAACTTCACGCCCAAAGACAGCGGTCCGATCAAGGACTTCGAATATGAAGGCGGGTATCAAGAGGGACGGACCAATGTCGGCTTCAATGAAGAGCGCGGCGAATTCCATTTCGAGATTAAGGGACTTGTCGAGCCGAAAAGTGAAGAAGCCAACCGCATCTGTCGCGAAGATTTGAACGAACTCATTACGCAGGTGGTTCAGGACAAGCAGTCACTGGAAAAGGGGCTGTTTGACGAAGAGATGGTTCCGCAAGAGATCACACAGGTCCGCATGGGACAGATCGTGCGCGCCCGATATCCTGACCTAACCGAGGAAGATCAGGAATCGGTTCGCCAGCATGCCATCGCAGCACTCAACCTCACCCAGCGTGCGAAGCAGCTTGCTCAAGAAGGGGCGACTGCTGATGGAGAGGACAAGGCGAACACTGCCTTGATAAAGGGCGTGAAGAAGTTTGCCCTCGAAGTTACAGAACTCGACATTGATCTCGTGGACAGTATCAACCCGTTCGCTGCCGCCTATGCCGTCTTGTCCAAATCGATGGACCAGAATGTCCTAAAACAGGTCCAGCGGGTCATCACCGCCAAGAAGACAAAGCTTTCGCCAGATGAAGCGCTCGAACTAGCCAAGCGGGCAAGCCGCTTCAAGCGTGAGAGAAGCCGTGTTCCGAGCGCTTCTTCTTCCGATCCTTGGGAAGTGAAGCTTGCCGAAGGTGCTGCTGCGTTCATGCGCTATCGCGATGAGGGTCGCTATGAGTGAACTTGACGACCTCTACGACGATTTGTCCGAGTTCGCCGCACCGAAACCAAAACGGGCGCAATACACGGCGCGTGAAGAACGGGTGATTGCTGGCTTTGAAGACATTCTCAGGTTCCGCGAAGAACATGGGCGCACGCCGCTACACGGTGAAGACCGAGACATATTCGAGCGGCTCTATGCCGTCAGGCTCGATCAGTTGCGTGCGCAGAGCGAATTCCATGAACTGCTAACGCCGATCGATACATTCGGCTTGCTTGATGCCGATGCCGATCATGCGGTGGCAGATGACGATGATCTCGATGCACTGGCGGAGGATTTGCAAGGTTTTGCCGATCCTGAATCCGACATCACCAAGCTACGCCATGTCAAGTCGCGCGAGGAAAGGCGCGCAGCAGAAGAAATAGCCAATCGAGAACTGTGTGAGGATTTTGAAAAGTTTGGGGGGCTGTTTGCGCAGGTCGAAGCGGACATACAATCAGGTGTTCGCGAAGCGCGTAAGTTCGTCAAAGATGCTGGATTTTCCAAAGCTGACATCACCACGGGACAGTTCTTCATCGTCGGTGGGCAGATCGCATATATCGCTGAAGTTGGCGAAACCATTAAAGCCCCTAACGGTCAGTTCGATGCTCGCATGCGTGTGGTCTACGCCAATGGCACCGAAAACAACCTCTTGCGCCGTTCCATGCAACGAGCCCTCTATAAGGATGATGCTGGGAGACGGATCACGGAAGCGGCTGCGGGCCCGTTGTTCGGAGCGACGGTGGAATCATATAATGAGCAGAGCGGGACGATCTATGTCTTGCGCAGCAAAAGCGATCACCCAACGATTGCCGCGCATCGTGAGGTCATTCACAAGATTGGCGTAACTGGCGGAACGGTTGAGGCGCGGATCGCGGCGGCGGATAAAAGCGCGACCTATCTCCTCGCCGATGTCGAATGCGTTGCGCATTACAAGTTGTTCAACATCAATCGAAAAAAGCTGGAAGCTCTGCTCCATAAGTTCTTTTCCGCAGCCCAGTTCGATATCGAAATCAAGGACAGGTTTGGAAATCCAGTCAAACCGCGCGAATGGTTTCTCGTGCCACTGTCCGCGATCAATGAGGCGGTAGAGCGCATTCAGGACGGAACAATAGCCGACTATCGGTATGACCCAGAACAGGGTGCTCTGGTCCTTCGCTAATTTGCGATTTGGCTACTGCGTCTGCAACGGACTGACGTCTGATTTTGTTCGCGAATGATATCTATTCAAAGAATGTCTGAAAACCGCTGGTTTTTGAAGAATGAATGTTCTCTAACGAACACCTATTCAAACAGGCAGAACGATGAGAAAAACTAATCTGGTCGATGCGCAGCGATACATCGTGAAGCTTGAAGCGCAATTGAAGGCCTCAAAGCCGCAAATGTCGATTGACGAGGCGCAAGCCATCCGTTCCGCACATCGGGACGGCGGCTACTCGGTCAGTGAAATCGCTCGGGCAGAAACGTTAAACGAAAATCGATTTCTGGAACGCTTATGGTTTGTTCGCTCCAAAAGTTCGGTGTCCAACATCATAAACGGGAAAACATGGGTGACTGACGAAGCGCCCGTGACGACACACCAGTTCATACTTGGAGATTGCCGCACAGAGCTTAAACAGTGTGCGGATGAGTCTGTTGATTTGATCGTCACCTCCCCTCCGTACCGCGCAGGCAAGAACTATGGGACCCACGACGATACGGGTGCGATCGAAGACTACCGCTTGTGGGCACAAATATGGCTTTCCGACGTAGCTCGCGTTGTCGGTCCAAGGGGGTCAGTTTGGCTAAATCTCGGATATACCTCCTGTGGCGACAACGAAACTTTGCCACTGACCTATCTCTATCACCCATTGGCAACAGAGCTTGGGCTCAAGCTCGTGCAGGAACTTGTCTGGCATTACGAGGGTGGAATGACATATCGCCGCCGTTTTTCACACAGGACTGAGCGTTGGCTGTGGCTGAGCAAAACCCCCTCAGACTGCGTCTTTAATTTGGACGCAGTTCGCGATCCATCGCTTAACCGAACGATCGATTCCCGCAACCATGCACTTGGCAAAAATCCCACCGATTATTGGTATTTCGACCGAGTGGTAGGTGGGAAAGGTGCTGGTTCCTCAAAGACCAATCATCCTGCCCAATTCCCACAGGCGATGATTGAGCGGATCATTCGTGCGTGCTCTCCTCCTCATGGAATAGTTCTTGATCCATTTTCTGGTTCAGGAACCACCGCTATGGCGGCTCGTTCAACCAATCGTTCGAGTATTTCAATCGAAATAGACCCCAATCATCATGCTGCCTCAAAAGCCAAAATGGGATGTCTTTAAGATGGTAAAAATGCTATTCGGCATGATCGATATTGAAAGGAGGTGGGCATAGATGAATCCAGAAACTGGGCGATAAACACAATCGCTGAAATGGACATTCGCCACGCTGGCTTAGCTGGGCATTTTTTGAGAAGTTCGCACGAACGAAAGCAAGTTATCACTGCCTACTTGGCTCATGTTTGCATCGAGGCGATCAGCGATCAATCCATCACCGCGCTATCATACGCGACTCATGACGAGATACTACGTCTGGCCTTAGGTAACGTACCATCAGGCCTGAGGGGGGCTTTAAGTCGCTCCTTACCTAAATCGCATCCCAAAACTTACTACCGCCTTTTGGTGGCTATTCTACGCGCAGTATCCGAAAGCGAGCGGCAAGCCTTGTCGCACCAGCAGAATCTTGATCTCGACTTCCTCGAACGATGGTCGTTAGTTCCATCAGAATTGCGGGAACCAAGTTTTCTTTCGATCTTCAAGGACACAACAGAGCTTGAAGAACTACTTTTTGCCGTTGAAGTGCTGGAAAAGGCAGGGCTCTGCCGTGCAACAATCATTTCGCGCATCTCCAACGTAAGTTCAGTGAAGAATCTTTCGGTAGCTGTGAGGGCTCTTCTGGCAATGCTGGAGTTCCCAAAGCCTCCACTTTCAGGCAATGCGACAATCTGTGCGGTATCAAATGTGGCTGAACTCAACACTTTTGCTCGCAAACTTCGAAATTGCTCTGCATCACTCATTTTTGATGTGCTGGATGGCCGAGCATATTTTTATGTAATTCATCCTGAATCCCCCGAGGCTATGGTTCATCTGGAATTCGAAGATGGAAAGTGGATCATCAATGACATCGTAGGGAAGGTCAATCGGCCTGTTTCGCGCGAGGTTGGCCAGACAGTGTTCGACTATTTCGAATCCCAAGGTGTTCACCGATCGGTTTCCTGTAGGCCATCATCGTGGGATGCAGTTCGCCACTTTTGCCGTTTTGGTCATGGTATGATTTGACCTTTGGTTTGCTCAATGTCCAAGTAAGAAGTCTTTCAACAAGTCTTCAAAAATCACACAACCTCAGTAAGGATGGCTTTATACTATTTTGGTTTTTCGCCTTACGTTGTAGCAATCAATGCAGAGGAAATATTCCTGTTTAGGGCATAACTTTCCATTACCGCTCAAGCATGCGGCTGGGAAATTTCAGCAGTGACAAGCCCGTCATTTTTCGCGTTGGTAGCAACAGCGAACTCAAACAGGCGAGGTCAGTCCTTAAGCTGACAACGGAAGGAATATCATTCGATCGCCGACATCGTTCGACCAAGCTTCCTTCAGTTGGTAGTTGTGCCAGCCTGAGCATTCGGTAATCTGATCGACTTGGCACGTTCCGTTCTGGACCAATGTCCGCCATGGC
Organism: Pontixanthobacter sp.; assembly: GCA_049289475.1. Taxonomy (GTDB): domain Bacteria; phylum Pseudomonadota; class Alphaproteobacteria; order Sphingomonadales; family Sphingomonadaceae; genus Pontixanthobacter. The sequence continues at coordinate 5,532 of JBATLU010000349.1, forward strand.
CCTTGTCGGGAGGCCTTGGCTCCACCTTCAACAAACAACGTTTCAAAAGCGGCCCAATTTCCTTCTTGGACTTTAAACGCCGCATGAATGTGTGCGGTGTCTGTTGAGCCTTCGAGAATGGCCACCGCTGGAGTGTGAAAAATACGTTTATTTGCGTTGTTAAACCGTGTTCCGAATAAACGTCTCTGAACGAGCATGTGGAACTTGGTAAACAATCTAAATAAGAAGTTATCACTTATTTTAATATTCGTAAAATTTGGCTTAAGCGTAACAGCATGCGTGTATTGCTGCTCGCCGAGCCACTTTATCCATTTGTATTTGATTTCTTTCATTTCCGATCTTACCAAATTTTTCATTTGCGAGTCTATATTTATTTATCATTTTCGATTTCAATGATCCCATTTGTCGGGATAGTTTCCTGCATGATTGGAGGATGGCAAACATCTGCCTTTTAAGAGGGGGCAACTCACAAAGCCGCAGTGGGAATTTCGAGCGGAGTATTCCACTCGAAGATCAGTTGATTGTAGCCGACACGATTGTAACGTTGGGGATGGGAATTTTTGACTGTCTTAATTGCGGCATCAGGGACTTTTTAGCATGACCCGATTTTTGAAGGTTTTTTGGTTGGCGGCACTTTTCGTTGTGGGACAAGCCGCATCAGTCGCTTCAGCTAAGCCGCTCACGAAACTCGAATTCTCCGAGGCGCAGAGATCGCAATCGTTTGAAGAACTTGGTGTGAAAGTCACAATCCAAACCATCCCCGATGGAGAATGGACTTCTAAGGCAATTGCCGCCGTGGAGGCTTCTGGCTACCCGATGGTTTTGGTTGATTTAGGATCAACAAATACAGGTTTCGACTACGAGGTTGGAATCGGGAATCTGTCCACAAACGCGGTTGCTCCCAGTGTTATAATAAAGCGATTCACTGGTGGTGCACATTGCTGTTTCCAGACCACTATCCTTTATCCGCAATCAGGAAAGATGACCCCAATCGATTTTGGAATGCGCGATGCGGGGACGGACTTTTATGATTTACCCGAAGACATAGATGGAGACGGAAATGTTGACTTTGTCATGCGCGATGGAGCGTTTCTCTACTCATTCACGAATTATGCTGCCTCTTGGGCACCACCGAAGATAATCAATCTCTACAAAGGCAACATTATCGATGTTTCCAGCGAAGTTGGTTTCCGTCGGATTTTTGAAGACTTTTCAATTCAATCCAAAGAGGCATGTACAGATTCATCCGATCCATATAGAAATGGAGCCTGCGCGGCATATGTGGCTTCGGAAGCTCGGCTTGGTCGGTTGAACGCAGCGCTAAACTTTGTGGATGAGCATGCCTATGAAGGGGAGGGTATCGTGCTTCCAAGCGACTGCAAGGTTGAACTGATCGAATACGTGTGCCCAAAAGACCAAGATATTAGTTTCACGTCGTTCTATGCTGCGATCAGATGGTTCCTTCGGAAACACGATTACATCTAATGTAGAACATGATGGAAAATTTGGGATGGATGCTACGAATCGCCCGAACGCATTTTCTCGACTGCGCTGGTGACAAACCTGTCGGGGTCCTTACGGGGTCCTTCGCCTAAGGCAGTGATCGGATTATTTTCCCGAGATTTTCCCGAAGACACTATTTGACCACGAATCAGAACTCGGTTAGCGCCAAGAAATCGCGGTTTTCTGCCGTTCGCGCCCGTAGCTCAGTCGGATAGAGCACCAGATTCCTAATCTGGGGGCCACAGGTTCGAATCCTGTCGGGCGCACCAATTTACAGGTTCTGGCCCTGTTTAGTGCGCCGCGTTTCCCTCCATGACAAACCGACAAGTGCCAGCGATAGCGCCATGCCCAGCGCTGCGTTGCCCGGCCATCCGGCGAATTCATAGGAAACGGTCGCCGCCCAACTGGAAATGCCCGCTCCGATAAACATGCACATCACATAGGCTGTCAGCAGACGGGTTCTGATTTCCGGTGCAAGTTCGAAAGTGGTCATCCTGCCGGTAACATCGATCGAGGGGCCAACGGTATTCATGATCAATATCGGGATCAACAAGAGCCACAGGCTGCTGCCTAGCGGCCACAACAGGGCCACACCGGCCAATTGCACCAGAGACAGTCTGAAGCGCATTTTCCGTGCGCCGATACGATCAGCCAGTTTCCCTAGCCGAGGCGTTGCGAACAAGGCGACAATTGCAAATCCAGCGAGATAACCGACGACGTCGGTGCCATAACCCATCGCTGGACTGGTCAGGTGCAGCGCCAATCCGAGCCAGACCGACAGGAAGATTCCGAAATTTAGCGCCTGTATGATGCCTGACATGAGAACTTGCGGGTGTGCCTTAAGCAGCGGGAACAGCGAAGTGACCAGTTGCAGATAGCTGCCTTCCTGTTTCGTCCCGGGCGTTTGCTTTCTGCCTTCCATGAACAGGGGAAGGGCAAGCGTGGCGCTGACCATTAAACCTGCCGCGATGACATAGACCAAATGCCAATCATAATATTGAGCGATGAGCCCGGCACCCATTCTGGCAAGAAGTATCCCGAAAATAGTGCCCGCAGTCAGCTTCGCCGTAACCGAACCAAGCCGCGACGAGCTGACCCGTTTTGATGCGTATGCTGGCAGAAGGTAGGGGGCGATGGTGAAGAAGCCGAGCATGGTCGAGCCGATGACAAAAAGCGTGAAGCCATGCGCCCATGCCATCAACCCCAGCGAAATGGTCTGACCTGCCGCAAAAATGATCGACAAGCGCCGGTTGCTGTAGCGATCACCCAAGGGCAGCAAAAAGAAGATCCCCAAAGCGAGCGCGAATTGGTTGAGCGCGGGAACAATACCGATCACCGCCGCGCTAACCGACATATCCTTGGCAACTTCCGATATGATCGGGTGGATGTAATATGCATTGGCCACCATGATCCCACCCGCTGCCGCGAGGCAGAATTCCTGAATTCCGGTCAGTTCATCTGGAATTTGATCTTCATTGATAGTGTTTTGGGTCAAGGGGGTCTTTCATATTCCGCGTGCGATGTTGATCAACGATACATTACCACGCCTCCATTTGCCCTAGGTGCTCGATTGGAATTGTGGAACGCCCGGCTGAGGCAAACTTACGTTTTGTGCGGATTTGATGGCTTTTATGCACGATCCCGATTTGGTAAATCCGTTGGGAGGGACTAGGCTCATATCAACGTCGATCTTTGAGGGGGAATTTATGGGAACGATCACTACACGGCGCCGGACAAAACTGGCTCTCGGCCTTTTTCTAACATCTGCGCTTTCGACCGTGGGGGCTTCGCAGCCCGTGTTGGCGTATGAGCCACAGCAGCAGGCGTATGACGTGTTTTTCGCATCACGCTATACCTATTGTGACGCAGTGATGATCGGCAAATTGTGGGGCATCGATACTGGTGATGCCAAGGCGCAAATCGGCGAAAAAATCCTAACTGGTATCGGCGATAATATTCCCGAAGTGCTGGAACTCAGCCGGCAGGCGGGTAACCAATGCGAATGGTCTGATCTGACTTACGACTATGACGATGCTGAACGGATCAACCAACTTTGGGGTCTGGGCGGCGTTGACGAAGCCAAAACCAAGATTCAATTGCTGGCCTCGGGCGGAAACCAAAGCTGGGTTGATGCCGCATTAGCGAATCCCTTCTCAGCGCAGACAGCGCAAGGCGCGCAAGGGCCCGCATACGACGTCTATTATTCATCGCGCTACACCTATTGCGATGCGGCAATGGTGGGCAAATATTGGGGCATGGATACCGGAAGTGCCAAAGCTGAAATTGGCCAGAAAATTCTGATCGGCGGTGGGGGCAATGTCGACTCGATTCTGGAGGAGAGCCGCAATGCTGGCAATCAATGCGACTGGTCTGATGTTCCTTATTCATATGAGGATGCGGAACGGATCAGCCAAATCTGGGATCTTGGCGGCGTTGAACAAGCCAAGTCGAAGATCACCATGTTGGCCACTGCTGGCCATCAAAACTGGGTCGACGCCGCACTTTCTCGCTGATTTTTGAGACCGCTACAGGGCTAAACCATTTTCAAAAAGGCGGTGCCGGACGATTGTGTCGGCACCGCCTTTTTGTGTCGGGAATCGATTAGCTGTCTGACCGGTTCGTAATCGAAAGCGGTTCCTTGAAAGTGTGCGTGAGATATGGAAACGGAATTTCGATACCCGCTGCGTCGAGCGCACGTTTGATCGCGCGAATGACTGCATCACGGCTGACATGCATATCCCGAGGTCTTGACCCCGACCACCAGCGCACTTTGAAATCCACCGAGCTCGAATTGAACTCGCATGCGAAGACATCGACGCCCTTTTTCTCGTCAACTTCTTCGACCGACTTCACCGCTTTGAGGATGATTTCAGCAGCGTGTTCGAGGTCGGTATCATAAGACACCCCAGCAGTAATTTCGAATCGCCGCTGGACCTCGTCGGTCAGTATTTCGACCGGGTTCTTGAACAGGATTGAGTTGGGTACGAGAGTGACTTCGCCGGACAGTTTGCGGATGTAGGTTTCGCGCAGGGTAATATGTTCTACCTTGCCTGAAATTCCATCGCATTCGATGACATCGCCAATCCGCATCTTCTCGCGGAGCATGATCAGCACGCCGGCGAGGAAATTCTCGAAAATGTCCTGAAAGGCAAAGCCGATCGCCACCGCTCCTATACCGAGCCCAGCGATCAAACTCGCTGGCGTAAATCCCGGCAGCAAAACGATAAGCGCGACCATCAGGCCAGTCAGCCAGATCGCGAGGCGGACCAAGGTTTCGATTAAATTTCTTAAACTTGGCCGCAAGTCAGTTTTGCCGGTTAAGGCACCAGCAATTCCAATCGCGAATTTCGCGAGCAGCCACGTGAGAAAAATTATCACCGCGGCAATTGCGATGCTTGGCAAAGCTGCCACCAGACCCGTCGCCATTGCTTCGACCTGCCCGGTCAATATGTCTAGATAATGCAAAGAACTCCCCTTTTGCCGCATTAACGAGCCGGAAAGGTGTAGGTTCCCCAATTCAGCTGCTACTCGTTTGCGGAATGCAGCCAATCGGCGTGCCTTGGCGCTTTTTTGGTTTGCGACCATTCTTCGAGCATCGGCATGGCAACTTTTTTCAGCTCTGCATATTGCTCTGCGGTTCCGATGTCGGCTGCGAGCTCTACGCGGTGGCCGTTCGGGTCGAAGAAATAGATCGATTTGAAGATGCCGTGATGCGTCGGGCCGAGAACATCGACGCCTTGCGCGGTTATGTGCTCTTTGGCTGCCAGCAGTTCCTCTTCCGAACCAACGCGGAACGCAAGATGCTGGACCCATTCGGGTGTGTTGGGATCACGGCCCATCACCGGCTGCTCGGGCAGTTCGAAGAACGCGAGTACGTTGTTGTTACCCGCATCAAGGAACACATGCATATAGGGATCATACGCGCCAGTCGAAGGCACATGATCCTCTGAAAACGCAGAAGTGTATTCCATGCCTAAGACGCGCTCGTACCATTCGACCGTCTCTTTGGCGTCCTTGCAGCGATAGGCCGCGTGGTGGACGCCGCCCAGTTTTACCGGATGTTCGCTCATTGGGTTGGCTCCATGCTATCTACGTTAAGCACCCCGCGATTGATCTGGTCGCGTTCCATGCTTTCAAACAGCGCATTGAAGTTGCCTTCGCCAAAGCCGTCATCGCCTTTTCGTTGGATGAATTCGAAAAACACAGGGCCGACTTGTGCCTCAGCAAAGATTTGCAACAGCAGGCGAGGGGTCCCCCCTTCTGTGGTCCCGTCGAGCAGAATGCCGCGCATTTGCAGCGCGTCCGCATCTTCTCCGTGGCCGGGCAAGCGCTCGTCCAACATATCGTAATAGGTTTGGGGCGGGGCGGTCATGAAGGGGACGCCGAACGATTTCAAACGGTCCCAGCATGCCACCAGATCGTCACAGATCAGTGCGATATGCTGGATGCCCTCACCATTGAACTCGCGCAGAAATTCTTCGATCTGGCCTTTGCCGCCTTCGCCCTCTTCATTAAGCGGGATCTTGATTTTACCGTCGGGCGCGGTCAACGCCTTGGAGGTTAGGCCGGTATATTCGCCTTTGATGTCGAAGAAGCGGATCTCGCGGAAGTTGAACAGCCGCTCGTAATAATCCGCCCAATAGGACATCCGCCCATTATAGACGTTGTGGGTGAGGTGATCGATTATGTTGAAACCTGCGCCGACCGGATGCGTTTCCACGCCGGGGAGATATTCGAAATCAATGTCGTAGATCGACAAATCACGGCCCCCGGTTTTGCCTTCGTAACGATCAACCAGATAAAGGATTGCGCCGCCAATGCCGCGTATGGCGGGAATACGCAGTTCCATCGGGCCGGGCTCGTTCGCCACCGGTTCAGCCCCTTGCGCGATAAGGTGGTCGTAGGTTTTGGCCGCGTCCTTCACGCGGAAGGCCATTCCGCAGGCGCTCGGCCCGTGCTCGCGTGCGAAGAACCATGCAGCGCTGCGTGGTTCATAATTGGCAATCAGATTGATACCGCCTTGCCGCCAAAGGTCGACATCTTTGCTCCGATGCGTTGCAACATGGGTGAATCCCATCGCTTTAAACACCGGCTCCAGCGCGCCCTTTTCGGGTGCGCAGAATTCGACGAATTCAAAGCCGTCCAGGCCAGCGGGATTTTCGAACAGATCAGCCATGTTACTCTCCACCTAAATATGGTTTCAGTTGTAACTAGATTCTCCGTGAATTGCAAGCAGAACAAATTGCACAATATCATCACCGATGCTGGACAGCGCGCCAGTGTTTGGGCAGGCGCTGAGCATCAATGTTTTACGCGAGTCCACGATGAACGATAGTGAAGAGCTGAACGAAATCCGCCGCGCCGTTCGCGCCTTATGCGAAGAATTTCCCGGGGAATATTGGCGCGAGAAAGACCGCGAACGCGCCTATCCAGGTGAATTCGTTGACGCTCTGACGAAGGCCGGTTTCCTTGCTGCGCTGATCCCCGAAGAATTTGGCGGTAGCGGTCTGTCGCTCGATGCGGCAGCCGTTATTATGGAGGAAATTCAAGCAAGCGGCTGCAACGGAGCGGCTGCGCATGCGCAGATGTATGTTATGAATACCGTCCTTCGTTATGGCAGCGAGGAACAGAAGAACGCCTATTTGCCCGGCATTGCCAAAGGTGAATTGCGCCTTCAGGCGTTCGGAGTTTCAGAACCGACCAGCGGCACCGACACACTTAGCTTAAGGACCTTCGCCAAACGTGATGGCGATGATTATGTGGTCAACGGCCAGAAAATCTGGACGAGCCGCGCTGAACATTCTGATCTGATGCTGTTGCTCGCCCGCACAACGCCGCGCGACCAGGTTGAGAAGAAAACCGAAGGGCTCTCGCTGTTTTTGGTCAACATACGTGACGCAATTGGCAATGGCATGACGATCAAGCCGATCCGAACGATGATGAACCATTCGACGACCGAGATATTCTTCGACGATATGCGGATCCCGGCATCAGCGCTGATCGGTGATGAAGGGAAGGGTTTCCGCTACATTCTATCCGGCATGAATGCCGAGCGTATCTTGATTGCGGCAGAATGTATTGGCGATGCCAAATGGTTTATCGAAAAGGCCACCGACTATGCCAAATCGCGGGAAGTGTTTGGTGCGCCGATTGGCAAAAATCAGGGAGTGCAATTCCCGATTGCGCGCTGTTATGCGCAGATGCGCGCCGCAGAACTGATGGTCCACGATGCTGCGCGGGTCTATGATCTGGGCGGCAATGCGGGTGAAGAGGCCAATATGGCCAAACTGCTGGCGTCAGAGGCTAGCTGGTCGGCGGCCGATATGTGCGTTCAGACGCATGGCGGTTTCGGATTCGCCGAGGAATATGACGTCGAGCGCAAATTCAGGGAAGCGCGGCTTTATACGGTTGCGCCAATCTCAACCAATCTGATCCTCAGCTATCTGGCCGAACATGTGCTCGGGTTGCCGCGTTCCTATTGAAACTGGCATCCAAAATCAGTGCAAATCAAGAAAGTACTTGAAACGATGAATCAACTGTGATTCTAGTGCTATTGTGACGGTTGAGGGACACAAAATTTCACTGCCTAGAGAGCAAGTGACGCAGGGGTTGGCACTTGCCGCGCTGTTGTTGCTCGCCGGTCTGGCGATTGCTGGGCCGAGCGGCCTGCTTGCATGGAGTGAAAACCAGCAATTGCTCGCCCAGCGTCAGGCGCAAATAATTGCGCTTAAGGATGCGCGCGACATTTTGAAAAACCGTGTCGCCTTGCTTGATCCCGATCATGCCGATCCCGATCTTGTTAGCGAGGAATTGCGCAAGAATTTGAACTTCGTCCATCCCGATGAAGTCGTGCTGACTCTGCCCAAGGCTGGCGAATAAGCCCATTTCCCTAAAGGATTTCGTATGCAAACGCGTTCGGGGCGTTGCGCGAAGTTGCGTCTTGGGCTTATAGCGAAGTGAAGCACCGCAAGGTGCAAACTGCCTCCCCAGGTGAAAATTCAGTCGAGGATGTTCCAAATTGGTAAAACCCGCCCGGACTAGTAAAGCTTCCGCCAAGAAAGCTCCTGCAAAACCAGCAGCTGATAAAAAGGCTCCAGCCGGTAAGACGGCCAATCAGACCGATGAGGATTTTGCGCTCCATAGCCTGCAAGCCGCGCATGAAGCATCGCCAATGTTCGATGCAAGCAATGATGAATTGCTGAAGTTTTACGAACAGATGCTGCTGATCCGCCGTTTCGAGGAAAAGGCCGGGCAGCTGTACGGCCTCGGCCTGATTGGTGGTTTCTGCCATTTATATATCGGACAGGAAGCGGTCGCTATCGGGCTTCAAAGCGCGCTCAATAAAGAGACCGACAGCGTCATCACCGGATACCGCGATCACGGCCATATGCTTGCTTACGGCATTGATCCCAACGTGATTATGGCAGAGCTGACAGGGCGTCAGGCCGGTATTTCCAAGGGCAAGGGCGGGTCGATGCATATGTTTTCGACCGAGCATAAATTTTACGGCGGCCACGGCATCGTAGGCGCGCAGGTCGCGCTCGGCGGCGGGTTAGCGCTGGCGCATAAATATAACGAAGACGGCGGCCTGTGCCTTGCCTATTTCGGTGATGGTGCGGCGAACCAGGGGCAAGTTTACGAGACGTTCAACATGGCAGCGTTGTGGAACTTGCCGATTGTGTTTGTGGTTGAAAACAATGGCTATGCGATGGGCACTGCGGTTAAACGTGGATCGGCCGAGACGGAATTTTACCGCCGCGGCACAGCCTTCCGCATTCCCGGTATGGATGTGAACGGCATGGACGTGCTGGCGGTTCGCGCTGCCGCAGAGGTTGCATTTGAATATGTGCGCGGGGGCAATGGTCCGGTGCTGATGGAGCTCAACACATATCGTTACCGCGGCCATTCTATGTCCGATCCGGCCAAATACCGCACCCGCGAGGAAGTGCAGGAACAGCGCGATCACCATGATCCAATCGAAGCGATTAAGAAGGTGCTGGCCGAACGCGGCAAGACCGAGGATGATTTGAAGGCAATCGACAAGGCCATTCGTGCGCGCGTCGCCGAAGCCGCCGACTTCGCCGAAAATTCGCCCGAGCCGGAGCCAGTTGAACTCTACACCGATGTCTTGGTGGGGGAGTATTGAGCCATGGCAATTGAAATCAAAATGCCCGCCCTTTCTCCCACTATGGAAGAAGGCACTTTGGCCAAATGGCTGGTTAAAGAAGGCGATAGCGTCGCACCGGGTGATATCCTGGCCGAGATCGAGACCGACAAGGCAACGATGGAATTCGAATCGATTGATGAAGGCACGATGGGCCCAATTCTGATTGCTGAAGGCACAGAGAATGTCGCCGTTGGCACTGTGATTGCGACATTGCAGGGCGAGGGCGAGGGCGAGGGCGATGAAGCCGCTCCTGCGCCTGCTCCTGCAACAAGTGAAGCTACTCCCGCGCCGGCAGCGGTTGCGGCGCCGGAAAAGCCAGCGCCGAGCCAGCCCAAGGCAGATCCGGCAATCCCGCATGGCACCAATATGGCGACTGTTACGGTGCGCGAGGCGTTGCGCGATGCGATGGCGGAGGAAATGCGCCGCGACGAGCGTGTGTTCATCATGGGCGAGGAAGTGGCCCAATATCAGGGTGCCTATAAGGTGACGCAGGGTCTGCTCGACGAATTCGGCCCCAAACGGGTGATCGATACGCCGATTACCGAATATGGCTTTGCCGGAATCGGTACGGGCGCGGCGATGGGCGGGCTTCGACCGATTGTCGAATTCATGACCTTTAACTTCGCGATGCAGGCGATTGATCACATTATCAATTCCGCCGCGAAAACCAATTATATGTCGGGCGGGCAAATGCGCTGCCCGATTGTGTTCCGCGGTCCCAATGGCGCTGCCAGCCGCGTTGGCGCGCAGCATAGCCAGAATTACGGCCCGTGGTACGCCAGCGTGCCCGGATTGATCGTGATTGCACCCTATGATTCAGCCGATGCCAAGGGCCTGATGAAGGCGGCAATCCGCTGCGAAGACCCGGTCGTGTTCCTTGAAAACGAGTTGGTCTATGGCCGCAGTTTCGAATTGCCCGAATTGGATGATCATGTCCTGCCAATTGGCAAGGCGCGGATCATGCGGGAAGGCAGCGATGTGACGATTGTCAGCTACTCAATCGGTGTCGGCTTGGCATTGGAAGCGGCTGAAACACTCGCGGGTGAGGGGATTGATGCAGAAGTCATCGATCTGCGCACGCTGCGTCCGCTCGACAAGCAGGCGGTGCTCGATAGTCTGGCCAAGACCAACCGGCTTGTGATTGCGGAAGAGGGCTGGCCTACTTGCTCAATCGCGTCGGAAATCACTGCAATTTGTATGGAAGACGGCTTTGACCTGCTCGATGCCCCCGTCCTGCGCGTATGCAACGAAGATGTGCCGCTGCCCTATGC